>SKWB01000266.1 GCA_007129135.1 Halococcaceae archaeon
ACGCCGATCTCGCCAGAGAGCGTTCGCAATCCAGCGCGCTGGATCGGCTCCGGTAGCGAGTACGCCCGCCGGAGCAGGTGACCGAGTTCGATCTCGCGCGAGAGATCCGAGCGCCACGCCTCCTCGTACTCTGCGAGCGTTTCCGGGGAGTCCGGATCGACCGTCCGGACCGCGTGGTCCGCCGCGGTCATCCCGTAGAGGATCCCGCCACCCGTGAACGGCTTCGTCTGGGCGGCGGCGTCGCCGATCAGCAGCCCCCGGTGACTCGTCACCCGCTCCGGTGGGCCGATCGGGATCGCCCCGGAGCAGAACTCCGCGATCTCGACGCCGTAGCCGGCCGTGAACTCGTCGAAGAGCTCCCTGAGGTCACGGGCCGGCGGCGCAGCTAACCCGTACTCGACGCCGGCCTCGCCGCGGGGGATCCGCCAGGCGAAGAATCGCGGCGCGGTGAGGTGGACGTCGACGAACGCCTCGTCGTCCTCTTCCTCGCTGAACCCGAGCACGCCGTGGAGGATCTCGCCGGGTTCGGGGAGCGAGAGCGCACTACGCACCCTGGACGTCGGCCCGTCACAGCCGACGACCATTCGCGTGCGTACGGTCTCCGTCCCCTCCGGCCCCCGCACGGTGATTTCGACGTCGTCCGTCCCCTCCTCGATCCCGGTGACGGTGTGGCCTTCGTGAACCGCCGCGCCCGCCTCGCGGGCGAGGTCTGCGAGCGTGCGGTCGAGTTCCACCCGATCGATCACGTTCGAGACCGCCTCGCGCTTGTAGAATGGGTACTCGCGGCTGCCCGGTCCGCCGGTGTGAAACCTCGCCCCGTAGATCTCGTTCTGGAACAGCCGCTCGCGAGCCTCGTCCGGGACGAACTCCCAGATGTCGGTGCTGACGTGTCCGGAGCAAGCGAGGGGCCTCCCGATCTCACCGCTCTCGAAAGCGACCACGTCGTGACCGGCTTCGGCGGCTCTCCGCGAGAACCGGGAGCCCGCGGGGCCGGCACCGACGACCGCGAAGTCGTACATCTGCCGTTCTTACCCGCTTGTCGGTAAATAACTTCTCGGTCGAGACTCAAAGGGGCGTTTCAGTCATCCGAGAGTACATATCAGATCGAAACATAGTCGGTGGTATGGACAGACGGACGTACCTGAGCGGGCTCGGGGCCGCGGCGCTCGTGGGCTGTCTCGGGACCGAACCGGGGTCGGTGCGGACCGGGTCCGCCGAACCGCTCCGCCTCAAGATCGAGTCGGTCGCCACGCATCGGCTCTCGCTCCGGGTCAACGACCTCGGTGATGAAGCCCCCGCCGGCGAGGGGGACGTGGTCGATATCGAGGAGCTCGACGAGAAACATCACGAGACGATCCGGGAGGCGGCCGAGACCCGTGGACTCTACGGCGTCGAGGACCCGCCGGAGGGGCTGACCGAGGCGTTCGAGGACACCGAGTTCCTCCGGATCGACGGGACCTACTACTGGGTCGGCGTCGGCGACAGTTCGGACGTCGACGTGGCGTTCGACGCGGAACTGGTCGACGAGTCGGGAAGCGACGGCGACCCCGCCGTGCTCTCGCTCTCGCTCGAGAACCGGGGCGAGCGGACGGTCGAGATCGGAAGCGGCGCGCCCGCCCCGTTCGGCGTCCTCTCGATACACCCGGCGGGAGAGCCGGACGGCGAGAGCCACCTCCTCTGGACGGGCGAGTACGAAGAGAGCGACCACGTCCGGACCGTCGGCCGGTCGGTGACGGCGGTTCAGGACATCGGCAAGGTAACTGATCTCGACCCCGGCGAACGGATCGTGCGGGAGTACGAGATCGATCCCGCCGGTTTCACCGAGGGACGCTACGAACTCACGGATTCGGTGGGGGTCGACGACGGCGAGAACGGCGGATCGCTGGCCTACACGGTGAACGTCCGGGTCCAATGAGCCGTCCCGGTCCCACCGTCGGTCGCTGTGATCCCTACTCGCCCACCCGGTCGACCTCGTACGTCGTCACCTCGAACGGGTTGCCGTACGGATCCCGGAAGTAGACCGAGTGAGAGAGGTCGTGGTCGACGACGTCCTCCGGGCCGATCGGCTCCCCGTCACCGTCCGGGACCGGGAGGTCGGAGAGCGAGTCGACGAACGCGTCGAACGTCTCGCCGTCGACGCGGAAGGCGACCCGTCGGTAGCCCGTGGGCTCGCCATCACCGGTCGGCTCGCCCTCGAACAGCGCGAGCATCGTCTCACCGTCGTCCCCCGAGAGCATCAGCGGCCCCTCCTCGACCCACGCCTCGTACTCGGGGACGGGGATGAGTCCGAACACCCGCTCGTACCACTCCGCCGCCTCCTTACGGTCGGGAACGAACAGTTCGACGTGGTCGACCGACGCACCTTCGATCGGGGTTCCGGATCCGACCGTCATCGCTCACCCTCCACGACCGCCAGCCCGCGGACGGCCTGGTCCTCGAACGACTCGCGTGCATCGATCGGGAGCGCCGCCCACGAGTCGCCGCCGTCCTCGCTCCGGTGGATCCCGTGGTTCGTCGCGGCGTAGACGCTCTCGCCCGCCGCCGCGAGTACGGCGCGGTAGGTGCCCTGGCCCGTCGGGATCCCCCGATCGTCGAGACGTTCCCAAGCCTCGCCGTCGTGCTTTCGGTACAGGTAGCTCTCGCCGATCCGGTGGGCGGCGCTCGCCCCGCTCGCGGACGAGAGCAGCGTCGTCTCCGGGTTCTGAGGGACGGGAACGACGCTCCAGCAGTAGCGGTGATCGAGCCCGTCCTGTGGCTGCTCCCAGCTCTCGCCGCCGTCGTGGCTCTCGGCGTAGCCGTCACCGGCGGCCGACCAGACCCGTTCGGGTACTTCCGAGTGGGTCGCGAGCGAGTGGTTGTCGAGGCGGGATCCCGGCGGGCGCTCGCGCCAGGTCTTCCCTGCATCCTCCGAGAGGATCAGCGCGCCGAGTTCGATTCCTATATAAATCCGGTCCCGCTCGCCCGGATCCACTTCGATCCACCGGACGTGGTGGGTCTCGGGCCGCGGCGGGAAGTACCACTCCGGCTCCGAGGGCAGGTCGGTAATCCCCTCCCTGTGCTCCCAGGAGTCCCCGCCGTCGGTCGATCGGTAGACCGCGCTGGGTTCGGTTCCGACCCAGAGCTCATCCGGGTCGTGCGGGCTCACCGCCACGCTCGTGATCCGATCGGACTCGAGGACACCCTCGCCGATACGCTCGAAGGAGTCACCCCCGTCGCTGCTCCGGTAGAGCCCGGAATCGAACGTCCCGACGAGCACGCGCTCGGCTCGGTCCGGCGAGGCCGCGACGCACTCCGGCTTCCGATCGGTCAGCCTCCGTATCGTCGTCCAGTCCCCTCCCTCGCCCTCGGCGATTACCAGACCGTCCCGGAGGGCCGCGTAGATCCTCGTCATGTGGGGTGGTACGCCATCGCGGGTGAAAGGGCTGTCTCGTGCGACCGAACGATCGCAAACCTCATATCGGTATAACGAATCGGAGCGACCCGATCCACCGACCTCGACGGAAGTGGTTCCGGGCGCTGTTCGTCAGGTCCGGGATCCGAGGGGGCTCGACGGGCCAACCCGACGACCACGACTCCGAACCGACCGTTGTGCGGTCAGACTACTTATACCATACCGCCCCTACGGCGGCATGGACGAACCTCGATGGTGGTATCTCGTTCCCGTCGCGTTCCTGTTCGCCCCGCTCTCCTTTCCACCGATACTGGCGCTCTGGGCCCTGCCCGGATCGCTCACCGAGCCGGGATCCGCAGCCGGGCTCCGACTCCTCCTCGTGCTCTTCCTCCCCAGCGTCCTCGCGCTCGCGGTCGTCCTCGTCTCCGTTCCGGTTGGCGTCGCCCTGGATGCGAGAGCCGTTCAGCGACTGGGGTGGGAAACGAACGCGCGTCGGTGGCTACTCGCCTCCGTCGTCTACCCCGTGTCGCTGTTCACGGCCGCGCTCTACCTCTACCGCCGAAAGCAAGCCGTCGGCCTCGCGGGGATCGGACGGGAGGAGCCGCTGTCGCGGGAGGAGATAGCACGCTCTCGGTGGTGGGTTCTGGCGCCGCTCGGCGCGATTGGCGGGCTGTTCGCGCTCGTCTCGCTCTTCGTGCTCCCGTCCGTTCTCGACGGCTCACCGACGGTCCTGCTCGCGGCCTACGCGATGCTCGTCTCGATGGCGATCTACGGCCTCGGGATCTGGGTCGACCGCGCACAGTTACGGAGTTCCGAACTCGACTGGTCCCCGTCCCACCTCTGGATCGCCGCGGCAGGCGTCGGGCTGCTCGGGGTTGTGATCGCCGGGACCGTCTACCCGGTCGTCCGTCGCCGAAGCCTGCGTCGTGCGAGCGCTCCGGGCGATGGACGGGACGCACCGGAAGGGTCCGAGGCATGTGCGGCCTGCGATGGCCCGATCCGCGAGTCCGCGTTCTGCACCGAGTGTGGGAGACACCCGAAAGCGACGACGATCGGGCTGCTCGGCTCGTACGCGGTCGGGCTGCTGGTCGTGCTCGTCGGCGTCGAACACGTCGTCTCCCCCCGCGTTCCGTCCGACGTGCTCGTCGGCGTCGTCTGGACGCTCCTCGGGACGCTCGTCCTCCCGGCCGTCCAGCGGCGGCTCCGACGGCGTGGCGTCGAACTCGGCCGGTGGACCGCGTTGGGATCGCTGCTGGTCGGCGTGGTCGCGGTCGAGTGGCTCGTCGTCTCGCTCGACGGACCGCCCTAGTCGCAGGGTTGCATAGGCTGGCGAGGACCGACCCGCGACTCAGTCGTCGCCGGCGACCTTCGCCGCCTTCCGATCGTCCGACCGTGGACCCTCCAGGTCCACGTCGGGGAGCAGGTCACGCAGATAGCGGCCCGTGTGCGAGGCGTCGACCTCCGCGAGTTCCTCGGGCGTGCCGGTGGCGATCACCTCGCCGCCGTTCTCGCCGCCCTCGGGACCGAGGTCGACGACCCGATCGGCGTTCTTCACCAGGTCGAGTTCGTGCTCGACGACGACGACCGTGTTGCCGTTGTCCACGAGTCGCTGGAGCACGTCGATCAGCTTCCGCTCGTCCTCGGGGTGGAGCCCCGTCGTCGGCTCGTCCAGCAGGTAGAGGGTGTCGCCGGTCTGTCGCTTTCCGAGCTCCTCGGCGAGCTTCACGCGCTGGGCCTCCCCGCCAGAGAGCGTCGTCGATGGCTGACCGAGGCGCATGTAGTCGAGTCCCACGTCCGAGAGCAGCTGGAGGCGGCTCTTGATCCGGTGGTCGTGCTCGAAGAACTCGAGCGCCTCCTCGACGCTCATCTCCAGCACGTCGGCGATCGTCGCGCCGTCGTACGTGACGTCGAGCGTCCCGTCGTTGTACCGAGAGCCGCCGCAGGCCTCACACGGGACGTAGACGTCCGAGAGGAAGTTCATCTCGATCTTCACGGTGCCCTGTCCGCCACACTCCTCGCATCGCCCGCCCTTGACGTTGAACGAGAACCGCCCGCGCTCGTACCCCCGCTGTCGCGAGAGCTTCGTCTCCGCGAACAGCTCGCGGATGTAGTCGAAGACGCCCGTGTAGGTGGCTGGGTTCGATCGAGGAGTCCGCCCGATCGGGCTCTGGTCGATCAGCCGGACCGTCTCGACGTTCTCGATCCCGTCGATCGCGTCGTGTGCGCCCGGATCGACCGAGGTGTTGTCGTTCATCTCCCGAGCGAGCGCCTTGTAGAGCACCTCGTACATCAGCGTGGACTTCCCGGAGCCGGAGACGCCGGTGATCGCGACGAACGTTCCCAGGGGGATCTCGACGTCGATATCCTTCAAATTGTGCTGGCGGGCGCCTCGGATCGCGATGCTCGCCTCGCTCTCGCGGCGTCTCTCCGGCACCGGGATGACCCTCCGACCGGAGAGGTAGTCGCCGGTGATCGACCCGTCGTGGGCACAGATCTCGTCGAACTCCCCCTGGACGACGATCTCGCCGCCGCGCTTTCCGGGGCCCGGTCCCATGTCGATCACCTCGTCCGCCCGGCGCATCGTCTCCGTGTCGTGTTCGACGACGAGCAGCGTGTTGCCGATGTCGCGGAGCTCCTCCAAGGTGTTCAGAAGCCGGTCGTTGTCGCGCTGGTGGAGGCCGATCGAGGGCTCGTCGAGCACGTAGAGCACGCCGACGAGACCGGAGCCGATCTGCGTTGCCAACCGTATACGCTGGCTCTCGCCACCGGAGAGCGTCGAGGCCTGCCGGTCGAGCGTGAGGTAGTCCAGTCCGACCTCACACATGAACCCGAGGCGGGCGCGGATCTCCTTGAGGATCTCCTCGGCGATCGTCCGCTCACGGTCGGTCAGTTCGGCCTCGAGGCCCTCGAAGTGGGCGAGTGCGTCGCCGATCGACATCCGGTTCACCTCGGTGAGCGCCGTACCCGCGACGAGGACGTGACGCGACTGCTCTTTCAGCCGGGTGCCCTCGCAGGCCGGGCAGGTCGTCGCCGCCATGTACTTCTCGATGTGGTCCCGGGTGCCCTCCGAGTCGGTCTCGACGTAGCGCCGTTCGAGGTTCGGGATGACCCCCTCGAAGCGCTTCTCCTTCCGCCGGGTGCCGTGACGGGTGCTGCGCTCGAAGACGACCTTTTCGTTGGTGCCGTGGAGGAACGCCCGCTGGACGTCCTCGTCGAGGTCCTCCCACGGGGTCGATACGCTCACGCCGAAGTGAGCCGCGACGGCGTCGAGTCTGTTCCGGTAGTACGACCGGCGGTAGCTCCACGGCTCGAAGACGTCCCGGAGCGGTTTCGTCGGGTCCTGCACGACGAGTTCCTCGTCGATCTCCTTCGTCTCCCCGATGCCATCACACTCCGGGCACGCGCCGTGCGGGCTGTTGAACGAGAAACTGCGCGTCTCGATCTCCGAAAAGCGAAAGTCGCTGTTCGGGTTCCCCAGCTCCTCGGAGAACTCGAGGACGAGTCGGTCGTCGGCCTCGCCGCCGAGCGACCCGGTCGAGCGCGTGTTCGACCCCAGATCGAGGTCCTCCGGTGGCTCCGGGACGATCAGCTTCAACACGCCGTCGGCGCGATCGAGCGCCGTCTCGACGCTGTCGGCGATCCGCGAGCGAGCCTCCGTCGAGATCTTCACCCGATCGACGATCACGTCGATCGTGTGGTCGTAGTTCTTGTCCAGATCGGGGCGGTCCACCGTGAGGTCGACCTGCTCGCCGTCGACCTCGACCCTGCTGTAGCCGTCGGAGACGAGGTCGTCGAAGAGCTCGACGAACTCGCCTTTCTGGTCGCGGACGACCGGTGCGGCGACCATCGCGCGCGTTCCCTCCGGCAGGGACACGATCTGTCGGACCATGTCCTGGGCGCTCTGTTCGCCGACCTCTTCTCCGGTGATGGGATCGTACTGCGTGCCGACGCGGGCGTAGAGCAGGCGGAGGTAGTCGTGGAGTTCGGTGACCGTGCCGACCGTCGAGCGGGGGTTGTTCGCCGCGCCGTCCTGGTCGATCGAGATGGCGGGGGAGAGCCCCTCGACGGACTCGACCTGGGGCTTGTCCATCTGCCCGAGGAAGTTCCGGGCGTAGGCCGACAGTGACTCGATGTACCGGCGTTGGCCCTCGGCGTAGACCGTCTCGAACGCGAGCGAGGACTTCCCCGATCCGGAGAGCCCGGTGACGACGGTGAACGCCTCGCGGGGGATCTGCACGTCGAG
>SKWB01000010.1 GCA_007129135.1 Halococcaceae archaeon
GCTTTCTCGAATCGAGAACCCGGACTTTGGACTAATAGAGAGTTACCTGCCCCATTTCTAACCGTTCCGAGGGAGTTCTCAGCGTGATTTTGGGCTTCATTTCGTCTCGATGATTCGAACCTCGGTTGACTCAGGAAGTCGATCGGTACCCCGAATTTGTAAACGACGTTGCCGGCTCCAGAGTGAAACCATATCATTCCAAACCCTTTCGAAGTGGTCCACGGCACACAGTCTACGACCGAGGTATAAATACTGCCAACCTTTTTTATCAACTGTCCGTTATTCGATACTATGGCACCCATTCGCAGTCGGAGGCGAGCGTCTGGTACTTCGTCCGGGCGCCCGATAGGGACGAGGTCGACCGGATCACAGAGTGGGTCACCGACATCGCGGACGCCGCAGCCCAGATGACGCAGACCTCGGTCGAGCACCGGTACATCACCGGTTGTCACGACTTCCTCCCAAGCGAGACGATCTCGGACGTGCTCTGGGAGAACATGCAGGAGGTGGGCGGGATCGAGTTCACCGAGGGGCAAGAGGCGTTCGCCCGGGAGATCCAGGAGACGGTCGATCCCGACCGGATCGAGGCGTCCCTGGAGAAGGTCCCGGAGGGGACGAGAGCGCGAATGGAGGGCGAAGCCATCTACGGTGAGCCGATCGAGGGGTACGACGCGGGCGAGGTGAGCGGCGGCTCGACCGACGTCGGCGACGTGAGCCACATCGTCCCGACGGCGCAGTTACGGGCGGCGACCTGGCCGATCGGCACGCCAGGCCACAGCTGGCAGGCGGTCGCCGCGAACCACGAGTTCGGGATCGAGGGGGCGCTCTACGCCGCGAAGGTGCAGGCCGGCGCGGCGGTCGACCTGCTCTCCGATCCCGACCTCGTCGAGCGAGCGCGGACGGAGTTCGAGGAAGAACGCGAGGGCGAGTACGAGACACCGCTTCCCGCGGAGGTCGAACCGCCGTTCGACGTCACCGCGCCGTAGCGCCTCGAGCGCCTTACCGAGCACCCCTCACGACACCTTCTCGATCCGTCCTCGCTGCCCCGAAGCCTTCGCCGACGATGCCGCGCGCCGCCCTCGTCGTGTTCTGTATCGTGGTATCCGGTGTATTCACACCCGTCGCCCGAGACGACCCGATCCGTTCTCACGCTTTGGAACGCCCACTACGGACTGCGAATCGGTGTTTTCACACCGAGTGAGCGGGACACCGGAGTCAGGTCGTCTCGACGCCGATCCGTTCCGAGAGCCACGTTCCCCACGAGACGAAGAGTGCGAGGGACCCGAGGGCGGCAGCCGGAACCACGAGCATCGGGAGGAGTTCGCCGTCCCGGAACAGTTCCGAGACGAACGCCGGTCCGCTGGGCCAGGTGAGTGTCCAGGCCAGGCCGGTCGCAACGGCGAGTCCGGTCGCGGCGACGAGCACCGTCCCGAGGCCGTCGTATCCGACCGGACGATACTGGTCCTCCCGGTGAACGCCGGTCGTGTAGACCGCGATGGCCGCCGCACTGGCCCCGACGAGGAGCACGAACAGCGCCGCGTCCGGGTTGATCCGGCTTCCTCCCCCGATCAGGTCGCCGAGGTATCCCACACCGGCGACCTGCTGGCTCAGGAGGAACGCGAGGAGTGGCCCGCCGTTCGCGAGCGCGTAGAGATACGGGACGATCAGCGAGGTGAGAAAGAACACGTCGGTGAGCGTCGCCCCGCCGGAGACGTGTGCGACGTCGGCCGCGGCGACCAGCGCGCCGAGGGCGAGATACAGGCCTGCGGCCGTCGTTCGAGCGGGTTCGACGCCGATCAGGGGGTGGTCGGGATCGGTGGAGGGCATGCGGCGATGAACCGTATGGGAGTATATCAACTCTCGGTGGTTCGAGCCGAGCGGGTCCCCTACGAGTTGCTCTCCGCGACCTCGGCGTATGTGCGGGCGATCTCTCTCACACCGTCCCCGATCTCGTAGTCGAGATCCGCACGAGCGGCCGAGACGTCGAGGTGCTGGGCCGACCAGTCGAGCGGTGGCCCCCTCTCGACGGCGATCTCCGCGTCCGGGATCAAGTCCCGGACGACCGCGGCCACCTCGCTCACGGTTCGAAACTCGCCGCGGACATTGTAGACGGACTGCGTGAGTTCCCCACGGTCGGCGAGCGCCGCCGCTCCGAACGCGCTCGCCGCGTCACCGACGGAGAGCCAGCTGATCGCGCCGTCTGCAGGGGAGACGCTCACCGGCTCCTTTCGGGCCGGCTTCTCGAACAGCTCCGCGAACTCCACGCCGTGACCGGCAGCCGGTCCGAAGATCCCGGTCGGTCGGAGCGCGACGACCGAGAGGCCGTACTCCGCGGCGTACTCACGGCCGAGGCGCTCCGCGAAGAGCTTCGCCGCGGCGTAGGCGCTCTCGGGTCGCAGTAACGAGTTCTCGGGCACCTCTTCCGCCTCGTACGCCGAATCCGGGGCGTAGACGGTCTCGCTGGAGGCCAGGACGACCCTCTCCACTCCGGCTTTACGGGCGGCTTCGAGCACGCTCCGTGGCCCGCCCGCGTTCACGGCCGCTCGTCCCCCGGGCGGGCGATCCGACCCGAGGACCGCCGCGAGGTGAACGATCCGATCGACCTCGTGCTCTCGAACTGCGCGTTCGAGCGAGGCGGTATCCGTCACGTCGCCGTGGACGACCGCGTGGTCCCGTCGGTCGCCCCGTTCCTCGGCTTCGGTGTCGAAGGCGACCGGTTCGTTCCCCTCAGTTTGCAACCGTCGACAGAGCTCCGATCCGACGAACCCGATCCCGCCGGTGACGAGGACGCGCATGGCCGACCTGCGGCCGGCGAGGCGATAAACCCACGCGGCGAAGCCGGCCACCCCCGCGCCTTCACGCAGGGTTTTGTCGGTGGCCGACCCACCGCCGTCGTGAGCAGGGCCGAGCGGACCAGGGGCGTGCCCCACGAGACGGCGGTCGTCGTCGGTCTCGTGAGCGGATCCCACGTGATCAACCACGCCTATCTCGTGTTGTTCCCGCCGATCCTGGGCGTGCTCGCCGTCGAGTTCGACGTCGGCCTCGCGGCACTCGGCGTCGCGATGGGGCTCCAGGCGTTCGTCAACACCGCCTTCCAGCTCCCCTTCGGCTACCTCGCCGACACCTACGACCGGACGCTCGCACTGGAACTCTGTCTCACCCTCGGCGCGCTCGGTGCGTTCGTCCTCGCGCTCGCGCCCACGTTCGAGTGGCTGCTCGTCGGCCAGGCGATCCTGGGGGTGGGAATCGCCGGCCACCACCCCGCACACTTCCCGCTGATCGCGGACTCGACGCCCGAGGACCTCCGAGGCCGGGCGTTCAGCGTCCACGGATTCGCTGGCAACCTCGGCTTCGGCGGTGCCCCGCTGCTCATCGTCGCGGTGATGGGACTCGGCTACTCCTGGCGTGTCGCCTTCGCGCTGCTCGGCCTCTTCGGGCTCGCTTACGCGCTCTTGGCGTTCGTCGTTCTCACTCGGTTCGTCGACCGCTCGATCAGGGTCCCGGAGCGATCGGAATCGACCGGAGGAACGCCCCTCCAGCGGCTTCGGGGAGGGACGGAAGCGGTCTTCGACTCCACCGGAATCCTCGCGCTCGGGCTGTTCGCGCTCGTCGGCTCGACCGCCGGCTGGGGGATCACCTCGTTCGTCGTCACGCTCCTCGAGGAGGGCTACGGCGTCGCCCCGAACGTCGCGAGCCTCACCCTCTCGGCGATGTTCGGCGCGGGCGCGCTGTTGATGCTCGCCGGCGGCGACCTCTCCGATCGGTTCTCGCCCGGTCCGGTGATCGTCGGGAGCTACGGCCTGCTCGTCGTCTTCGTCCTCGCGCTCTCCTCGCTCGCGGTCCCTCCCGTCGTCGCCATCGCCGCGGCGATCCTCGCGGGGAGCGTCACGAGCCTCGCGATCCCGGCCCGCGACACGCTCGCCGACGCCCTCTCGCAACGGGCTGACCTCGGCCGGAACTTCGCGATCATCACGATCGGGATCATGGTCGGGAGCACGATCGCTCCGCCGCTGTTCGGGTTCGTGATCGAGACGGCGGGGTTCAGGGTCGCGTTCACCTCGATCGCTGGCGTCGCGGGCCTCGCGGTCCTGATCACCGCGTGGATCGTCCGGACCTGGGGTGACGGCCACGGCTCGGAGAGTGCGGTCCCGAGCGACTAACGCGAGATCGCGAGCGCGACGAGGTAGATCGCGATCGCCGTGAGGACGATCGTCGCGCCCGTCGCGATCGACCACTGGTACGAAAAGAGGATCCCGAGGATCACCGAGAGCTCGCCGAAGACCACCGAGAGCCCCATCCCCTGGGTGAACGAGTTCGTGAGCTGCATCGCCGCCGCGACCGGGACGACGAGCATCGCCGCGACGAGGATCGCCCCGAGGATCTGCATCGCCGCGACGATCACCAGCGCGGTGAGCACGATCAGCAGGGTGTCGTAGAACCAGACGTCGATCCGGGCGATCCGCGCTGCCTCGCGGTCGAACGTGATGAACAGCAGCTGTTTGTGCGTGAGTCCGACCATTCCCAATACGGCGACCGTGAGCCCGACCATGAGCTGGACGTTGCCGAACGGGACGAAGAGGATGTCACCGAAGAGGTAGCTGTTGATCTCGCGGCCGAAGGCGACCCCGTAGGAGACGACGGCGATCCCGAGCGCGAACCCGCCGGTGAGCATGATGGCGATCGGCACGTCCGCGTTCGAGTCGGTGTGGACCGAGATGTACTGGATACCGAGGGCGGCTAGTGCGGCGACGACGAGCGCGGCGAACAGGGGTAACGACTGCCACTCGACGAACGAACCGAGGAAAATGCCGATGGCGACGCCCGCGAACGCGGTGTGCGCGAGCGCTTCGCCGATGAGCGCCATCTGCCGGTTGACGAGGTAGGTCCCGACGATCGGTGCGGCGATCCCGATGAGCAACCCCGTGGTGAACCCGCGCTGGAGGAAGCCGCTGCAGACGAGCCAGCTTCCGACCGCGCCACACGTCGCCCCCCAGAACACCTCGTAGAGCACCGGGAAGAGGCCGTAGATGAACGCATACAGCACGAGCAGCGAGAGCGGCACACCCACCACGACGGCGAGGAGCCGTCGGCGCGAGTCGGCGAGATCCGCGAACGACGTCCGTGCGTTCATGCGGTCCTGTTCCGTACAGGGAGCCGACTATCGGTCCCTTCGAGCCCGTACGCTCTCGCGAGCGCGTCGCTCTCGGCGAACGCGTCGGGGCTCCCGTGGTGGAGCAGTTCGCGGTTGATGCAGACGACGGTGTCGACGTGCTCGGTGATGACGCCGATGTCGTGTTCGATCAGGACGATCGTGATCCCACGCTCGTTCAGCTCGTTCAACAGGTCGTAGAACCGGTCGCGCGAGTCGGCGTCCACCCCGACGGTCGGCTCGTCGAGCGCGAGCAGGTCGGCCTCGCTCGCGAGCGCCCGGGCGATGTACGTCCGCTGTTTCTGGCCGCCGGAGAGGCGGTTGATCCGTCTGTCCGCGAGGTGGGCGATACCCACCCGGTCGAGCGCGCTCTCGACGATCTCCCTGTCCTCTTCGCGTAGCCGCCGCAGGCCCACGTGTGGGTACCGTCCCATCGTCACGACCTCCCGCACCGTGATGGGCATCGATCGATCCGCATCCGTCGACTTCTGTGAGACGTAGCCCAGCCGCTCGCCGTCGCTGAACTCGCCGGTCGGCTCGCCGAACAGCCGGACCGTCCCGGAGTCGGGTCGTTGCAGACCGAGTAGGAGCTTGAGCAGCGTCGTCTTCCCCGAGCCGTTCGGCCCGATCAGCCCGACGAACTCGCCCTCCTCGACCGTCAGCGAGACGTCCTCGACGACCGGTCGCTCATCGTAGGCGAACGTGACGCCCTCGGCTTCGATTACATTCATACTCTCTCAACTAATCGTTCGATGCGTCAACCTACGGGTTTCAGCGGTAACAACCCTTCCGGTCGCTCCCCGGTCACTCGGCGTCACTCCACCTCGAGAGCGACTTCGAGCGTCGCCAAGTTGATCTCGCGCTGGTGATCCAGATACGTCTCGATCCCCTCGTCGCTCAGCTCCTCCGTCCGGCCCTCGATCGGGGAGAGCGGTAGTATCTCCGTCCCTGTCTCCTCCGCGAGCGACTCCGCGAGGTTCGTCGGTTCGAGCAGATCGTAGAGGACGTACTGGACGTCGTGTTCGTCGATCAGCGCCTCGACCTCCTCCAGTTCGGCCGCCGACGCCTCGTCGTCCGGCGAGATGCCGACCGGCGAGTAGATGTCGAAACCGTACTCCTCCCACCACCACTGGAAGGAGTCGTGGCTGCCGATGATGATCTGGTCCTGCTGACGCCGATCCGCGAGGTCCTGAAACTCCTCGTGGAGCGCGTCGAGTTCGTCGGCGAACCTCTCTGCGTTCTCCTCGTAGTGCTCCTCGTTCTCGGGGTCGAGTTCGACGAGCCCGTCCAGTACGTTCTCCGCGCCGTCGCGCATGATCCGGGGGTTCATCCAGAAGTGCTCGTCGTTCTCCTCGGCGGGGCTGTCGATGAACGTGATCCCCTCCGAGACGTCGATGACGAGGATCTCGTCGTCGTCTTCCAGTTCCGCTGCGGCGTCGTCCTGCCAGCTCGAGAAGTCCCGCGTGTAGACGAACGCGTCGGCGTCCTCTATCTCCTGGACGATCCTCGGGTCCGGGTCCCAGTCGTGGCCGTGCTCCCCGATCGGGACCAGGTCCTCGACCGCGAGGTGATCGCCCCCGATCTGTCGCGTCACGTCGTAGGGCATCAGGAACGAGGTCGCGACCGAGTACTCCTCCTCTCCGTCGCCGCTCGGGTTGTCGCCACCGTCGAGACAGCCGGCGAGGGCTGCGCCGAGAACCCCACCGCCCGCAGAGAGTACCTGCCGTCGTGATAGACCGTGCCGAATCGATCCGTCGTCCGAGTTCATTACCTGGATTAGACGTCTCTAACATTAGTATTTTACCCCTCTTTCTTCGACCTCTTCTAAACTGAGGTCCACCCGTGGCCCGTTTGATCGTTCCAGACGGCTAGGTCGCCTCCGCGAGCGCGGTGACGCGGACGTGACGAGCGACCTCTTCGGGCAGTGAGACGCTCTCGTCGTGTCCCTCCGCTCGGGCGGTCACCATCCCGAACGGGGCGACCTCCTCGATGGCGAGTTCCGTTCCCGGGTCGACGCCGTGTTCGGAGAGGTACTCCAACACTGCCGGATCGTGGTCGCTCACCTCCTCGACCCGCACCACCGAACCCTCCTCGAACTCCGAGAGAGCCGTCGCGGGCCGGCGCTCGGGCGGTTCGAGGTCCGCGTTCGGGATCGGCGCGCCGTGAGGGTCGACGGTCGGGTCGGCGAGCGCCGCGGCGACGCGGGCCTCGAACTCCTCCGAGATGTGGTGTTCGAGGCGGTCGGCCTCGTCGTGGACCTCCTCCCAGGAGTAGTCGAGGTGTTCGGTGAGATACGCCTCGAGGAGTCGGTGGTGACGGATCACCTCGAGCGCGACGCGCTCGCCGTCGGTGGTGAGCGTCACCCCCTTGTACTTCTCCCGGTCGACCAGGTCGCGCTCTTCGAGTTTGTCGAGCATGCTCGTCACCGTCGGGGAGGTCACCCCGACGTGCTCTGCGATCTCCGAGGTCCGGATCCGCTGGCCGCCGTCTCCTTCCGCCTGGAGGGTGTAGATCGCCTTGAGGTAGTCCTCCATGACGGCGCTCAGCATCATAGGTGGATTAGATGGTTCTAAAACCTAAATCTATCGGGCCGGTCGCCGGCCGCAAAAGTGATAGCGGGACAACAGCAACGCGCTGCGGCGAACCTTCTTGCCCGTGTCGGCCGAACGACCTGTCGGGGAGGACACGGTGCTACCGATCGGAGGTCGGGCACGGGCCTCCGGTCCCCATGACATCCCGAGAGAAGAGACACGCAGAGAGGCATCTCGAAGGAGTGACGGCTGCGGGGAGTAAGCCCCCTTCTGTTCGTCGAACCCGGCATTCGGCTGAGCGCCCGCGTCCGCGTCCGGGCTACCTGTGGACGCGGGCTTGCACCGGCGAGGGTTGGCCGTTCCATCCGTTCGCTCCCGTCGATCGCGCTTCCCTCGGCGGGTTAACTCCCTCCCCTCTCGGGTCGGTTCGCACGCCTCATCGGTCGGGGAGCGGGGTCTCGTCTCTGTTCCAGAGCCGGCGGTCTCCCGCCCCGGGCTTGCGCCCGGTCGCCTGCCCGGACGGTGGGGGGACTTTCCTCATGTGAACGGTCCGCCGACACGAGGGTGCCAGCGGACGGCACACACGGGGACCGGGCTCCCGCTGCCGCTTTCCGTAGAGCCCGCTCGCACCTAACTCTTCGCGTCTGACGATCGGACGCAAAGGGAAGCGTTGAAGTTCGATCCGTACCTCCCACGGTGCATGTCCGAGGCACAGGGTGTCACTCTCTCGTTCGAGGACGGCGCACGAGCCGTCGAACTGGCGCGGGAGGCCATCGAAGGCTACGTTCTCCACGGCCAGCGCGAACAGCCCGGGAGCATGCGCGAGGCGTTCTACCAGCGAACCGGCGCGCTCGTCCGGATCGAGTCGACCCGCGGGCCGGGGGCGCTCCGTGGCTGTTCCGGCCAGTACCACAGCTCCGACCAACTGGGCCACGTCATCGTCGACGCCGCGATCACCGCCGCCAGCGACGACTCCTGTGGCTCCGAGGTCCGGAGCGCCGAACTCGGCAACGTCGTCGTCTCGACCTGCATCGTCCGGAACGTCGTCCTCACCGACGATCCGCTCTCGGACCTCGAGCTCGGCCGCCATGGCGTCGCCGTCGACTCCGGGGGCCAGGGCGGCTGGCTCTACCCCACGATCCCCGTCGAGAACGGCTGGTCGAAAGAGGAGTACCTCACCCGGACCTGCCGGAAGGCGCGGCTCCCGCCGCTCGCCTGGCAGGACGAAGACACCGTCGTCACGCTCTTCGAGGGCGAGGTCTTCCGCGAGCGCTCGCCACGCGGCCCCGTCGAACACCTCGGCTAGTAGACCCGATCGCGGTCCTCGCGGAGCCGGTCCCGCGCCCTCTCCCATCCGAGTTCTCGAACCAGTTCGCCGTCACGCAGCAGCGGCTCGAACAGCGCCTCGCCTCCTTCCGGCCCCTCGTCCCCCCTGGGCCCGACGTGGTGGCCGCCATCCGAGGTACGATAGACCTCCTTCACCCCCGAGAGCTTCCCGCGCTTCGAGATCGGCTCGCTCCCTATCTCGACGATGTCGAGCGCGAAGTCGACCGGCGGGGCGCTCGTGATCGCCGAGCCGATGCCGAAGCCGTCGACGACGTCCCCGATCTCCCGCATCGTCTCCGGGGTGATGCCGCCGCTCGCGAACAGCTCGACGTCCTCGAAGCCGCGCGAGTCGAGCTCCCAGCGGACCTCCCGGAGGATGTGTCTGAAGTCCCCCCGTCGCGAGCCGGTGGTGTCGATCCGCACCCCCGAGAGCCGGTCGCCGAGCGCCGCCGCCGCGCGCAGGGTCTCGTCGACCTCGTCGGTGAACGTATCACAGAGCGCGATCCTCGCCACCTCCTCCCCGACCGCCTCGTCGAAGGCGAGCCAGGCGGCCTCCTGCTCGCCCCGGCCGAAACAGAGCACCAGCGCGTGTGGCATCGTTCCCGACGCCTCGTGGCCGAGCAGTTCGCCCGCCGCGACGTGCGAGATACCGTCGAGACCGGCGATCAGCGCCGAGCGCTCGACGACCGCCGCGACCGCGGGGTGGACGTGTCGCGCGCCGAAGCTCAGGACGGTGGCATCGGGGGCCGCTCGACGGACGGCGAGCGCGCCCGTGGCGAACCCGCTCGCCTGCGAGAGGAAGCCGAGCAGCGAGGTCTCGTACCTGGCGAACTCGAGGTAGCGGCCCTCGATGCGGAGCACCGGTCCGCCGTCGAAGAGCGTTCCTTCGGGGACCGCGTCCACGTCGAGGTCACGGCCGGCGAGCAGGCTCGCCACGTCCGACAACCCACAGAGTACCTCGAACTCGCCCGTCGGAAACTGGTCGGCGGTCACCTCCGCGACGACATCGGGGTTCCTCCCCGCGTGTTCGAGTGTGGTCTCGGTCCGGAGGAAGTACGCGTCCGTCGCCCGTCCGTCGAGGATCGCCTCGTCGGGGACGGTGTCGAACGGCTGGTCCATACCCAGGGTTCGGCCCGGAAGCGCTTGTAGACTCCCGTTCGACCGGTGCGGTTATTCCCCCCTCGACCGATCTCCAGCCATGCGATTCGTGCTGGTCGCGGGGACGACCGAGACGGCCGGGATCGAGGGGATCAGCGCCGCGGGGGCCACCCGAGCGGCGATGGTCCACACCCCGAGCGCCGACGCCGAGATCCTCGTCTACGGCGCGCCGGTCTCCTCGTCGCCCGTGCCGGTGAGCCCGACCGGCTGTCCCACCCCGGCGGTGATCACCCGCGCGGTCCGCGAGGCGATCGGCTTCCCCGTCGCCGTCCTCGATGCCGGTATCGCACGACCGACCGCGGCCCCGACCGTCGCGCTCGCGGGTCCGCCGGGCGGCGATATCCGTGACCCGGTCCCCGTACCGAACGCCGCCGAGGTGTTCGAGACCGCCCGGGCGCTCGGCGAGGGCCTCCCGGACGATCGGATCGTGATCGGCGAGACGATCCCGGGGGGAACCACGACCGCGCTCGGGACCCTCGCGGCGCTCGGCGAACGCGAGGTGGTCTCGTCGTCGCTGCCCGAGAACCCGGTGGCGCTGAAACGCGAGGTCGTCGCGGAGGGGCTGGCCGCGAGCGGCCTCGAACGCGGCGAGCGTGCGGACGACCCGATCGGGGCCGTCGAACGGATGGGCGATCCCGTCCTGGCGGGGGTGGCGGGCCTCGCCGTCGGTGCGCTCGAATCCGGGACCGTGGTCACGCTCGGCGGTGGCACGCAGATGCTCGCAGCCGCGGCGCTGGTCCGCCGGTTCGAGCCCGAGACGCCCCCCTCGCTCGCGACCACCTCGTTCGTCGCGGCGGACGTGGACCTCGAACCCCCTGTGGAGAGCCTGGGTCTCCCGCTGTCGGTCACCGATCCCGAGTTCGCCGCCACGAGTCACGAGTCGATGGCGCGGTACGTCGCGGGCGAGGCGAAAGAGGGTGTCGGGATGGGCGGGGCGCTCGCCGAGTACGCGGACTCCGGTGACCCCTTTCCGGAGCTGCACGACTGGATCGTCACGGTCTACGACCGGCTCTTCCGGTGAGTTAGGTGGCTCCGGGGCGAAGGCCCGGTATGTCGATCCTCCTCTACGGAGCCACCGGGTACACGGGAGAGCTGATCGCCCGCGAGATGGTCCACCGAGGTCTCACGCCGACGCTCGCCGGTCGCGACCGGGACCGGGTACGCCGGGTCGCCGCCGATCTCGACCGCCCCTCCGAGGTCGTTTCGCTCGACGATACCGACCTGCTTCGGGGGGTCGTCGGCGACCACGAGGCCGTCGTCCACTGTGCGGGTCCGTTCGTCGACACGACCGGGCCGATGGTCGATGCGTGTCTCGACACCGGCACCCACTACCTCGACCTGACGGGCGAAGTCGCGGTCTTCGAGCGCCTCGCCGCACGCGACGACGACGCTCGCGACGCGAGCGTCACGCTGCTCCCGGGCGTCGGCTTCGACGTCGTCGCCACCGACTGCCTCGCGCGCTCGCTCGCGGATCGGTGCGTGGAGCCACGCGAACTCCGCCTCGCGGTCGACACCTCCGCACGGCTCTCTCGCGGGACGCTCCGGACCGCAGTCGAGGGCCTCGGGACGGGCACGCTCGTCAGACGGGACGGACGACTGGTCCACGTCCCGGTCGGCCGGGGGACGCGACGGGTATCCTTCGACGGCGATGAGAAACCCGTGACGACCGTTTCGCTCGGCGACCTCTCGACGGCCTACCGGAGTACCGGGATCGGAACGATCGAGACGGCCGTGGCGGTTCCTGGGTGGGCACGGCCCGGGCTCTCGCTCGCGGGCTACGCCGAGCCGGCGTTCGCCTCGGAGCCGGTCCGGAGCGGTGTTCGTCGCCTGATCGGCGTGCTCCCGCGCGGACCGAGCGAGGCCGAACGCGAGCGCGGGTCGGCCCGTATCCACGGCGAGGTCGTCGGGGAGACGACCGTTTCGGGGCTGCTCTCGACGCCGGAGCCGTACACCACCACCGTTCGGACGACTATCGCCGCGATAGAGGAGGGCCTCGACGGCGTCGAACCGGGGTTTCAGACGCCGTCGACGGCGTTCGGCGCCGAGTTCGTGGACGGTATCGAGGGGATCGAGTGGGTCCACGGGCCGGAGCAGACAATATGACGCGCGTCATACGGTGGTGCAGATGGAGTCGTGGACGCGGGACGTCGCGAGCGGGCTCGTCGTACTCGTTCCGCTACTGGTGACGCTGTACGCGGTGTTCTGGCTCTTCTCGATCATCGCCAACCTCCCGCTCGTCGGCGTGATCGAGCCACCGGTCCTCCGCGTGACGGTCACGATCACCCTCTTCCTCCTCGCGATCGTTCTCGTGGGTGCGGGGACACGAACCGCCGGCGGCGCGCTCGCGAGCGCCGAACTCGACGCGGTGATGAACCGCATCCCGGTCGTCCGTGTGATCTACAACGCCTCGAAGCTCGCGGTCGAGACCGCGGTCACGGAGAACGCCGAGCCGAAGGAGCCGGTCCGCGTCGAGACGTGGGACGGCCTGCGGATGACGGCGTTCTCGACGGGGAAGCGGACCGAGGACGGCCGGCTGATCTGTTTCCTCCCCACCGCGCCGAACATCACGAGCGGCTACGTGATCGAGGTCGATCCGGCGGACGCGCAGCCGACCGGAGAGAGCGTCGAGACCGCCCTCACCCGGGTGATCAGCGCCGGCTTCGGCGAGCAGAACGACCGATCGATCGAGATCCCCGTCACCGACGACGCCGAGCGACGTCGGAGCGGCGAACCGCATTCGGTGCGGACGGTCGAGGACTGAGACTGACTGCCGTAGCTGTGTACCGCTCGGAGCACCCACCTCTCGGTCCGAGCGGTACGGACCGACAGCAGCCCGTACGATCACCTCGTCACGCTCGCCTCGACCGTCCCGATCCCCTCGACCTCGGCGCGAACGTGGTCTCCCGGGCGGATCACGCCCGCACCGGGCGTACCCGTGCTGATCAGGTCGCCCGGTTCGAGCGTCATCACCCGCGAGTGGAAGGCGACGAGTTCGTGCGGCGAGAAGAGCATCCGATCGACGGTGTTCTCCGCGATCACCTCCTCACCGACCTCGGTCTTCACCGTGATCGAGTCGAGGTCGACGCTACCCACCGCGATCCGATCACCCGCCACCAGAAAGGTGTCGTAGCTCTTCGCCCGGGTGAGAAAGCGGGGATTGCGCTCGAGGACGTCCTCGGCGGTCATGTCGATCAGCGGGAGGTACCCCGCGACGACCCCCCCGACTTCCGACTCGGGGACGTTCCGACACCGACGGCCGATCACGACGCCGAGTTCGGCCTCGGCCGTCACCCGCTGGGACTCGGACTCGGGCGGGAGTCTGATCGGCCCGCCGGGTCCGACGAGCGCCGTCGCGGGCTTCATGAAGCTCGCCGGCTCCTCCGGGCGCACCTCGTCGAGGTCCGCCGCGTGGTCCGCGTAGTTGAGGCCGATCCCCCAGAGCTTCCCGAACCGCGAGAGCGGCGTGCCGAAGGCGATGCCCTCCTCCTCGATCCGGGAGGCGCTCGCCTCGTCCACCTCCGGTAGCTCCCCCGCCGCCGCCCGCGCGAGCGCCCCGCGGACGCTCTCGAGACCCGGATCCGCCGCCGAGAGCGGGACGAACCCATCGCTATCGCCGAGCAGCGGTCGTCCCTCCGCGCTCCGTGCGAGATACCTCATTCCCGGTCGGTCCAGAAGTCGAACGATCGCCCCGGCGCGAAGACGTCGAGGCCGACCGCCCGCTCGTCGCCCGTGTTCTCCACGCGGTGGGCCTCCCAGGACTCCAGCCAGACCGAGTCGTACTCCTGTAGGGTGACCTCCTCCTCCTCGGTGACGACGGTGAGTTCGCCTTCCAGGCAGACGCAGACCTGCTCGTTCTCGTGGTCGTGCATCGGGGAGCTGTGTCCCGGCGGCTTCTCGAACCACTCGAAGGCGAAGGCGTCGCTGCCGGCCATCGAGACCCGCCGCCAGCCCTCGTCCGGTTCGTACGTCTCCGCCTCGTCGAAGCTCACTTCCCTCATAGGTTCGACGCCCCGCTGCCGCCGTCGATCGGGACCGCCACGCCGTTTACGAACCCCGACAGCGGCGAGGAGAGGAACGCGACCGTGTCCCCGAGTTCCATCGGGTCGCCGATCCGCTCGACCGGAATCCCCTCGCCCCAGCCGGCGAGGCCCTCCTCGTAGGTGTCGTAGTCGCCGCGCTCGACCGCCTGTTCGACGAGCTCCCTGATCCTCGCCGTCTCGTGCGGTCCCGGAAGGACGGCGTTCGCACGCACCTCCGGCGCGAGTTCGGTCGAGAGCGTCTTCTCCAGCCCTATCACGCTCATCCGCACCGCGTTCGAGAGCACGAGGTTGTCGATCGCCTCCTTCACGCTCCGGGAGGTGATCGTGACGATCGTTCCCCCATCACCGGCCCTGAGGTGTTCTTCCGCCTCGTGGACCAGCCTGACCACGCTCATCACGAGCAGGTCGTAGGCGTGGTACCACTCCTCCTCGTCGATGTCGAGGAACTGCCCGCTCGGGGGGCCGCCGGCGCTCGTCACCAGGTGGTCGAGGCCGCCGAACTCGGAGACCGTGGTCTCCACCATCGCCGCGAGGTCGTCCGGTTCGGTCAGGTCACCCGGCTGGGCGACGACCTCGCCGGTCGCGACCGACTCGATCTCCGCGACCGCCTCGGCGAGACGCTCCTCGTCCCGCCCGTTGACGACGACGTTCGCACCCTCCCGTGCGAGCGCGGTCGCCGACGCCTTCCCCAGCCCGCTCGACGACGCGGTCACGAGCGCTGCGTTCCCCGCGATCTGTAGGTCCATATCGTCCGTACGCGCGCCCGGGACCGGCAAAAGGGTTCCCGTGGCGGAAACACGTGCAGCCGCCTCCCGTGTGTGAAAACGTACGAAGCGTAAGCCAAACCCCTCACCATATGAGAAACGGACGAAATATCCGGACTCCTGGCCCCTATCAGGCTCTCGTTCCGGGAAAGACGAAACGTATTTACAGTTAGAGGGTGCAGAACGGGTATGCCCACGACCCGCTCGCTGGGAGCCGAACCGATCGAGTCCGACACGACGCTCTCCTGTCCCTCCTGCCGATTCGAGGGCGAACGCTACCGCGACTGGGAGCCGACGTTCGACGACGGCCGTGTCGCCTACGCCTGTCCCGACTGCGCTGGCCTGGTCGCCGGTCGCACTCGACGTCTGACCGACGGCGGCGACCGGTAGCCGACGCCGGGTTTATACCGCTGGCTCGCGCGCCTCGGGTATGGCCAGCCTGCTCGACGAGGAGACCGCGGAGATGATCGCGACCACCTGTCGGACGACCGTCGGCGACAGCTGCCGGTCGGTCACCTACTTCACCCGCGACGACTACGACCAGCTCTACCTCAGGGAGGACCTCGAACAGGACGCCGACCTCACGAGCTTCATCGGCAACGAGTGGCGCGGCTTCCAGATCACGCAGGACGCCTATCTGGGATCGGAGCTCGGCGCCTACGAGTACACGATCCGGAGCTTCGAGCGGGGCTACCTGGTGCGGGTGACGACCGACCGCGAGGGGGTGTTCGTCACCACCGACGGGATCAGCATGCAGGACTTCGAGGCGCTCGCGGCGGCGCTCAAGTCCGTCCTCCGGTAGCTACAGCCCCACCGCGTCGCCCGTCCCGGACGACCGGTAGATGGCGTCCATCACTCGCTGGACCGTCAACCCCTGTTCGACCGTGTTGAGCGTCGGGGCCTCGCCCGCCGCGACCGCGTCGAGGAAGAGCTGATCGGAGCCGCGCCAGCCGTCCGGTTCCAGGCTCCCCTCGTGGGTACACTCACGGTAGTGGTCGACGCCCTGCGAACCGGTGTCGTAGATCGTCAGTTCGTCGCCGCCGAGGGCGAGTCGCGCGCCGGCGTCGGTTCCCCTGATCGAGAACTCGTCGGTCTCCTCGCGCGTCGCCGCCCACGACACCTCAAGCGAGATCGTGCGCCCGCCCGCACACCGCACCAGCGCCGTCACCGAGTCCTCGACCTCGAACCCGCCGGCACCGTCGCCCCAGCCGTCCGGGTCGACGTACTCCTCGCGCGTGCCGAACTCCGCGCGGGCGACGCCGAAGACGGTCTCGACCTCGGGGTAGTCGAGCGCGTAGAGCGCGAAGTCGAGCGCGTGGACGCCGATGTCCACGAGCGCGCCGCCGCCGGCGAGCTCGCGGCTCGTGAACCAGGTCCCCAGCCCGGGGATCCCCCGTCGGCGGACGTAGTTCGCCTCGACGTGGGTCACCTCGCCGAATCGGCCCTCCGCCTGGTACTCCTTCAGCATCGCCGCCGCGCCCGAGAGCCGGTTGTGGAAGTTCAGGTAGCAAAACCCCTCGGCCTCGCGAGCGGCCGCGGCGATCCGCTCGGCGCTCTCTAGCGAGTGTGCGAGCGGCTTCTCGCAGAGCACGTCGAGACCCAGTTCGAGCGCCGGGACGACCGCCTCCTCGTGAAACGCGTTCGGCGTCGAGACCGTCACCGCGTCGAGGTCCTCGCTCGCGTACATCTCCTCGGCGCTCTCGTAGGTCGCAGCGTCGAAGGTCTCGCCGAACTCTACCCTCGCCTCCTCGACGATGTCGACGCCGGCGACGACCTCGTGGCCGAACTCCTCCGCGTTGCGCGCGTGGGTCTTGCCCATGAAGCCCAGTCCGACGACGCCGATACGCACTCGCTCTCCGTTCATAGGTCCCGAACTCGATAGCGAGTAAAGTAGGTGCGGTTTGCGAACCGGCTGGTCCCCGTTATCGGGGGTCGAAACGGCTCTCGGCGAGCAGCGTCTCGATCGCCCGTTCGGGGTCGTGGCCGGGCGCGACGGCTTCGGCGTACGCGGCCAGCAGCGCGTCGAACCCCTCCCGGACGTCGTTCGTCGCCGCCCGGTCGTGGTGGGTGCCGTGTTCGGAGCGGATCGTCACCTCGAGGCCGTACTGCATCCCGTCCGTATCGACGGGTTCGGGGTCGAGACTCGGAACCGGCGGCAACTCGTTCGGGGACTCCGTGCCGGTCGCACCCCCGTCGGTCCTGACGACGAACCGGCCCTCGCCGAGCGGTTCGATCTCGCTCTCGCTCGCTACGCGTTCGGTCGTGACGTACTCGAAAGAATCGTCGGTCATGTGTCTGTTCGGGATCCGGTTCGGTTATACCATCACGACGTCGCGGTCGCCGAGCGGCGACGGGACGTTCACCCCGTAGACGGTGGTCGCACCGGACTGGTCGACGATCCGGAGCGTGACGCCTGAATCTGGCTCAAGTGAGCCAGCATCGATGTTTTCGCTGTTTCCTTCGAGGAGGTCCCCATCGGTGTCCATGTTGATCGTGACCTCGACTCTGTCACTCGTGTTGGCGAGCACGGTGTCGCTCGAATCGGTGATCGCGGAGGTGCTGAAGACGTTGTTTTCGTCTTCATCAGCGTCTTCGTTCACACCATCGTGGACGAGTGTGATGTCGTCGTTGTCGCTGGTGAACTGGATCGTCGAGTCCTCCAAGTCGATCGGATCGGAGCCCGGTGACTTCTTCACTGTCATTGTGACGTTGTCAACGGCTTCGTCGCCAACGCCACCGCTCGCGGAGACGACGTCGATCTGGTTCGATACCTGGCTCTGTGCCTCGGAGCCGGTGGATTCGGCCGAGGACTGGAGGAAGCCGGCGGTGTTGATGAGAACACCGGCGGCGACGGCAGCGACGAGCACCAGCGCGATGAAGATGATCAGCGTGCCGATGCCCACTTGACCCCGATCGGAGTCCGAATCGGCGAACATCAGACGTTCACCACGGAGCGGTCGCCGAGCGGTGACGGGACGTTCACGCCGTAGACGGTCGTCGCGCCCGACTCGTCGACGATCCGGAGCGTCGCGCCCTGGTCACCCGCGAGGCCGTCACCTTCGATCTCACTGACGTCGACGGTGACGCCGATACGGTCGCTGGTTCCGCTCAGAACCGTATCGTCATCGCCGCTGATCGAATCGGTTTCGAAGCTGTCTCCGTCAGCGCTATCACCGTGCACGAGGGTGACATCTTGGCCACTACTCGTGTACTGAATCGTCGCGCTCTCCAGATCGATCGGGTCGGACCCCGGCGATTTCTTTACCACGAGGTTGACTTCGTCGACGAACTCTCCGTCGTCTACGTCACCCGTCGCGGAGATGACGTCGATCTGGTTCGATACTTGACTCTGTGCCTCGGAACCGGTGGATTCGGCGGAGGACTGGAGGAAGCCGGCGGTGTTGATCAGGACACCGGCGGCGACGGCAGCGACGAGCACCAGCGCGATGAAGATGATCAGCGTGCCGATGCCGACCTGCCCTCGGTCTGTCTGTTGGTTGTTGTGCATCATGGTTTCCTTGTGACTCGGTCGCGGCTCACACCATCCGGGTGGACCGGCCGTGTCGTGGGATACTACCCAGCGTCACCGACGGTCGCGGTTATTATCAAGAAGTGTATGGTTACGAACGGCGAAACGAATCCCGACTCGTCGTCCGATTCTCCCCTCGTTACGAGGGTCGAAACCTCGCTTGCCTTTAACGTCGTCGCGCCCCTCGCAGTCGATAACTGACACCCATCCGGGTGGCCCGAGCCGAGACACCATGAGCCTACTACAGACCCTATCGAATATGATGCGCGTCGAACCGAGAGAGGAGGCTCCGGCGGCGGAGCCGGAGGAACCGGACGGGGAAGAGGAGGGAGGAGACCACGAGGATCCGGAGGCGGCGTCCGAGGACGGCCCGACCGTCGAGGAGGCGGTCTCGGACGTGGAGTACCGCGTGGACGAACTCGCGACCGACCTCGATCAGACTATGGCCTCCGTCGAGGCGCTCGAAGCCTCGCAGGCGGAGATGGCCGACCGCCTCGACGAGATCGACGACCGGATCCGCACGCTGCTCGGGATCTACGACCGGCTGACCGACGACGTGAACCCGTTCAGCCCCGGCCCCGAGGACACCGGTTCGGGATCGGGGTTCGGGGTCGTCGAGGCCTCGACGCACGGATCGAACGGCCGGAGCCACGGCTCGAACGGGGAGGGCGAGGTGACGGACGCGGTCTCGTTCGACGACCTCGAGCCCGGGGATTCGACCCCGGAAGCGACGGATCACGCTCCGGACGACGACCGGTCCGACCCGATCGGTTCGATCGAGTCGCTCGAACCGCAGGACCCTGACTCGGACGATCGCGTCCCCGAGGAGGGGGTGGAGAGCGAGGCGCTGGAACGGATGGGGCCCGACCGCGGCGAACCCGTGTTGATCGAGACCGTTCCGGACGGCTTCGCGGCCGATCTCGTCGTGATGGAGTGGCTCTCGGGGCTCGTCACGATCGCCGGCCCCGCGGGCGCGCTGAAGGCGGTGGCGTACTACCGGACGATCGACTGGATCAGCGAGGAGGTACACGACCACCTGGAGGACGTCCTGAGCGGCCCGGCGCTGGACGCGGCGGTCGACCCCGCGGGCGCGGCCGAACTCTCGGTCGGCGAACACGCCGAGAGCTACCGGTTCGTCCTCACGCTCTCTGCGCTGGTCGACCTCGACACCCACGCGCTGACGGAGATCGAGGATGGGGTTTAGTACGAGCGGGGCGACGGCGATCGTCTTCGTCGCGCTGATGATCTGCCTCGGGACGGCGTACGCGGCCGTCGGCGGGGCGTACGACCGGGTCGCGGAGTCGACGGAGACGGCGGACGACCGGGCGCTCGACCAGCGAAACACCGCGATCGAGATCGAGTCCGCCGAGTTCGACGAGGGCGAACTGACCGTCACCGTCGAGAACACGGGAACGACCGCGCTCTCGGTTCGAGGGACGAGCCTCGTCGTCGACGGTGAGTTCGTCACCGGCGAGCGACGGGTCGGCGAGACCGACGACCGCACGCGCTGGCTTCCGGGCGAACGCCTCGTGATCGAGACGTCGGCCGACGAGCCCGATCGAATCCGTGTCACCACCGACGTCGGCATCTCCGTCAGCGAGACGACGATCGGCGAACCGGAGGGCGAGGCTGACGGAAGCGACGATCCCGAGGCCGGAGGAACGGAGGGGTCGGAGTGAGCGGCGTCTCGGTATCGAACCTGATCATCTTCATCGCGGCGATGGGCGTCGCGGCCGCCGTCGCGGGGACCCTCGTCGCGAGCGTCGACGACGTGAGCGACTCGCTCGACCGGGAGAGCCTCGGCGTCGCGAAACAGATCGACACCGACCTGCAGGTGATCAGCGACGCCGGCAGCGACGCGGTCGTCGACGAAGAGGCCGGTGACGACGGCGAGATCGTCCTGCTGGTGAAGAACACCGGCGAGATCGAGCTCGATCCGGCGGAGCTCGACGTGCTGCTCGACGGCTCGTACGTCGGGTCGGCGGAGCGGGAGAGCGAGGTACTGAACGACGACCGCTGGCGACCCGGCGCGGTCGTCGAACTCCGGATCGATGGAGCGATCGATCCCGGCGAACACCGGGTGTCGCTCTCGATCAACGGCACGGAGACGGTCTTCGAGTTCTACCATGACGACTGAACAGTACTCCCTGGGCCTGGAGAAGGTGGATCGTGTGAGCCAGTCGTTCGGCGGCGGCCTCCCGAAGGGAAGCGTCGTCCTGCTCGAAGGGGGCCACGGCAGCGGCAAGAGCGTGCTCACCCAGCGGTTCGCCTACGGGCTCGCGAGCGAGGGGACGACGGTATCGTACGTCTCGACGGACCGCTCGGCGTCGGGGTTTCTCTCCCAGATGGAGTCGCTCTCGTACGACGCGGTCGACCTGCTGCTCTCGGAACGGCTCCTCTTCCTCGAGGCCGACGTCGATACCCACGAACCGGACGGCGAGGGCCGCCTCCGCGGCGAGCGAGACCTGCTCTCGGGGCTCCTCCGGCCGAGCGTGCTCTGGCGGGCGGGGGTGGTGATCGTCGACGAGCTGAGCGCGCTGCTCCGGAACGACCCGGCGTTCGACGCGAGCATCGGCGAGGAGGAAGCCGATCACGCGATGCAGCGGGTCGTCTCCCGGCTCTCGCGGGCGACCGGCGCGGGCAAGACGGTCGTCCTCACGGTCGACCCGTCGGCGGTCGGCGAGGAGCCGCTCCGCCCGCTCGAGGCCGTCGCCGACGTCTACCTCGAACTCCAGACGAAGGCCGTCGGCCAGGACCTCCGAAAGTCGGTGCTCGTTCGCCGGTTCGCCGGGATGGCCCACCCGATCGAGGACACGATCGGCTTCTCGGTCCAGCAGGGCAGAGGCGTCATCATCGAGAGCAGGACGGTCGCCTGATGGCCGACTTCGCCACCCGCCGACCCGGGGACGACCTCCTCGCGGCGGCCGAACGCTGGCCGCACCTCGCGCGGTATCTGGAGGGGGCGTTCGAGCGGACCGGCGAGTACCCCGCGCTGATCGAGAAACCGACGAAGGAGTACGAGTCGCCCCGCCCGAACGTGCTCTACCCCCTCGGCGACGGCGTCTTCGTCAACATCCACGGCGACGTGGGGGTCACCACAGCCTACCACCCGATCGAGCCCTCGCTCACCGAGGACGAACGCGCGCTCTACGACGAGATCCGGCGAGCGATCCTCGACCGGAGCGCGGGCGTTCCGGCCCCCTCGGAGCCGGACGCGTTCGCCGCCCACCTGGACGACCTCTTCGACTCCGTAGCCCTCCCCGAGACGAGCGCGAGCCTCGTCGACTCGGTGCGCGCCTCGCTGTTCGAGGACACGTTCCTGATCGACACCCGGACGAAAGAACGCCTCCGGTACTACCTCCACCGGGATATCGCGGGCTACGGCCCGCTCGAACCCCTGGTCAGGGATCTCTCGAACGAGGACATCCACGTCGTCGGTCCGACCGGGAGCTACGTCAACCACGGCGTCTACGGGCTGATCGAGACGGGTGTCGAGTTCCCCTCCGAACGCGCGCTCTCGGAGTGGGTGAAGAACATGGGCGAACGGATGGACGCCCCGATCAGCGACGCACGACCGATCGTGGACGCGACGCTGCCCAACGGCGCGCGGGTGAACATCGTCTACAGCGACGACGTGAGCGTGAAGGGACCGAGCCTCACGATCAGACAGGGCGAGGAGGTGCCGCTCTCGATCCTCCAGATCACGAACTGGGGGACGATCAGCCCGGAGCTCGCCGCCTACCTCTGGCTCTGTCTCGAGAACGAACGCACCGTCTTCGTCGTCGGGGAGACCGCCTCGGGGAAGACGACGACGCTCAACTGCATGCTCTCGTTCATCCCTCGGGACTCGAAGGTCTACACCGCCGAGGACACCGCCGAGGTGCTCCCGCCACAGCCGGCGTGGCAACAGCTCCTCACGCGCGAGAGCGCGGGCGGCGAGGGGACCGACGTCGACCTCTTCGACCTGGTCGCGGCGGCGCTCCGATCCCGGCCGGACTACATCATCGTGGGTGAGGTGAGAGGACCCGAGGCGCAGATGGCGTTCCAGGCGGCCCAGACCGGCCACCCGGTGATCCTCACGTTCCACGCGAGCGATATCGTCTCGATGATGCAGCGCTTTACCGGAACGCCGATCAACATCCCCGAGACGTTCATGGACAACTGCAACGTCGCGCTCTTCCAGAACCGGGTGAAACGCGACGACCAGATCCTCAGACGCGTGACGAGCGTCCAGGAGATCGAGGGCTACTCGGAGGCCGACGGCGGCGTCGTCACCCGCGAGGTCTTCTCCTGGGACCCCGTCGACGACGAGGTGTCGTTCGTCGGCCGGAACAACTCCTACGTGCTCGAAGAGCAGGTCGCGACCCTGCTCGGCTACGAGGACCCGCGAGCGATCTACGACGAACTCGGCCGACGGGCGGAGATCATCCGGCGGCTGATCGACGCCGAGGTGCTCGGCTACCACGAGGTGAACGACGCGATAGAGGCGTTCCAGCGCGACGGCGTCGCCGGCCTGCCGATCCAGGCGGGCCGACTCGCCGCCGCCGGGAGGTGACCGTGGCGGCCGAACCGGAGCTCTCGGCGGGGTCGTTCCTTCGGTCGGTCCTCGCCTCCTACCGGAACATGGAGATGCCGGCCCGCCGATACGGGCTGTTCGTCGTCTCTCCTGCCCTCGGCTTTGCGCTCCTCGTGATCCTCGCGACGCTCTTCCTCCC
>SKWB01000148.1 GCA_007129135.1 Halococcaceae archaeon
AGTGAGCGTATGGCCCTCGCGTTCGAGTTCCTCGGCTGGCCCGACGAGGGTCCGACGCTCCGCCTCGACTACCGTAGCTTCGCCTACGCCGGGAAGTTCGTGATGTCGAGCACGGGGAAGGCCGTCGCCCGCGAGGATGGAGAGGTAGTCGCGGCGCTCGCGTTCAACGCGGATCGGACCGACCCGTCGACCTGTTGGCTCCGATACGTCACCGTTCGCGAGGACCGCCGCGGTGAAGGGATCGGTCCCCGGCTGATCGCGTTCGCCCTCTCCGAGGTCGACGAGCGCTACGAGCGGGTCCGGATCGCCGTCAACAACCCGTTCGCCTACGAGGCGCTCTACAAGGTCGGCTTCGGCTTCATCGGTAATGAGACGGGGATCGCAGAGCTCGTCCTCGCCCGGCCCCCGCCCGATTGTCGGTCCGCGGACCGGTACCGGGACGGACTCGATCGGTTCCGCGAGCGGGAGCTGAGCGACGCCGAAGAGCGCTTTCTCGCCGCACGCGAGGGGGCCTCGCCCCCACCGGTCGGCGGTACGTAACCCGATCAGGTCGAGCCGGAGACGTCGCGACCGAGCGCGTCGGCGGTCCGCAGAGCGTCCTCGACCATCGCGGGAGTCACATCGAACGGCTCGTTGTGGATCGTCTCCCCTTCGGCGCAAGCTGCCTCCGCGACGACCTCCAGATCGGCGCTCTCCGGGTCCTCGATCCCGATCCCCGAGAGGGTCACGGGGAGGTCGACCGCGAGCGAGAACTCGATCACCTCCTCGACGAACGCGTCGTTGTGGCCCTCCAGAACCAACTGGGTGAGCGTCCCGACGTTCACCTTCTCGCCGTGGGTCGCGTGGTGGGTCTCTTCGAGCTGGGTGAGGCCGTTGTGGACCGCGTGGGCAGCGGCGAGTCCGCCGCTTTCGAACCCGAGCCCCGAGAGGAGGGTGTTCGCCTCGGTGACCGCCTCGACGCTCTCGGTCACCGCATCGTTCTCGACGGCCTGAACCGCCGAGACGGCGTGTTCGCGGAGCGTCTCGTAACAGAGTCGTGCCAGGCGGTGGGCAGCTCTCGTCGAGCGGCCGCCGACCATGTTCTCCGCGCTCGATCGATAGGCGGCGTCCGCTTCGAACCAGGTCGCGAGCGCGTCGCCGATCCCGGAGGTGAAGAACCGGGTCGGTGCGCCCGCGACGAGCGCGGTGTCGACGAGGACGAGGTCGGGGTGGCGCTCGTGGAACCAGTACTCCTCGAACTCGCCCTCCGGGCTGTAGATCACCGACAGCGCGCTCGTCGGTGCGTCCGTCGAGGCGATCGTCGGCATCGAGACCATCGCCACCCCGTTCTCGATGGCGACGGCCTTCGCCGTGTCGAGGGCCTTCCCGCCGCCTGCCCCCACCACGACGTCGGCTCCGGCGTCGGCTCCCAACTCCGCGATCCGCTCGACTTCCTCCTCCGACGCCTCCTCGCGGAACTCCTCGACGGTGGTCTCGAGCCCGTGGTCCGAGAAGCTCGCCTCGACCGCGTCGGCGACCAGCGAGAGGACGACCTCGTCCCCGAGCAGCAGTGCGTGGTCGCCGAGGCTCTCGGCGTGCGATCCGATCTCGCCGCTCACGTCCCGGCCCTGTACGTACGACCCGGGTGACTCGAAGACGAACGTCATGAGTGAGTCTCCCACGACTCGAACGGGCTTAATACCAGAGGAGCGGGTCGGAATCGAGGCAAACGGAAAGACCGAACACCCCCGGGACCGACCCTCGGTCGATGGAGACGACGCGTCACTTCACCGCGACCGCGTACATCGTCAACGACGGAGCAACGGCGCTGCACCACCACGACCGCCTCGGGATCCGGGTGCCGCCCGGCGGCCACGTCGACCGGGACGAACTGCCGCACGAGGCCGCCCTGCGCGAGATCGAAGAGGAGACCGGACTGGAGGCGACGCTCGTCGACGACACTCGCGAGGTGACCGGCCCCGACGGGGTGAGCCTTCCCCGACCGCGCCACGTCATGCTCTACGACATCAACGTCCACCCCGATGGCTCGGTCGGCCACCAGCACGTCGACCTGCTCTACTACGCGAGCGTCGAGCGTCGCGAGATCACGCCTGCCCCGGGCGAGACGGACGCCGACGCCTGGGAGTGGTACACCCCGGAGGAGCTCCGGGCGGGCGAGATGGACGCCGACACGGTCGAGCTCGGCTGCGAGGCGATCGAGGTCGTCGGGAACGGCGGCTAGCCGCCCGGACCGAGCAACGACGCCACGTACCGGTCGACGTGGCGGTCCATCCGCCGCTTGTACCCCGCCTGCCGCGCCAGCCGGTCGAGTTCCCGGGAGACGAGGCTGCCGTACTGGATCGCCTTCTTCGGTCTCGTACCGATCTCCTCGGGAACGAACGCGCGGGCGGCCTCGCGGAACGCCCACTTCCGAACCCCGTCGCGAACCAGGTGGTCGCCGTCGAGGCCGAGGGCGGTCTCTACCAGGCGGTCGTCGAGCAGCGGCATCACCGGTTCGACGCCCGCCGCGCGCAGCGCGAGCACGTCGCGTTCGAGGCCGTGGGGGAGCGATACGATCGCCTCTCGGGCGGCCCCCCGTATCGACTCGGCCTCGACGCGGTGGTCGTGACGGGCGACCTTCTCGTAGCCGCCGAACAGTTCGTCCGCGCCCTGGCCGAGCGCGAGGCGGTCGTACCCGTCTTCGGCCGCGCGCTCCCCGACGAGAAAGAGCGTGAGCGCGATGGAGACGTCCATCGCGTTCGTCCGACCGGTCGCGTCTGCCACCCGTGACGCCGCCCGCTCGATCTCGCCGTGGGTGATCTCCACCCCCCGTAGATCGAGATCGAGCAGGTCGGCCGCCGAGCGAGCGGCCTCGAGGTCGTGGCTCCCCTCGAAGCCGGCGACGTAGCACGGAACGGAGAGCGCGTTCGCGACCACGGCGGAGTCGATCCCTCCCGAGAACGCGACGGCGGTCCCCGCCGTGTCGACCGCCCGCAGACTCTCACCGAGCGCGTCCTGGAGCCGCTCGATCGCGCCCTCGCTCGCCTCGATCGGCTCCGGCTCCGGGAGCGTCCAGACCCGCTCGACCTCGTCCCCGTCGCGGACGGAGCCAGCCGGGAACGGGACCGGATCGGCGAGCGCCGTCGGCGAGAACCCCCACCCGGTCCCTCCGCGTTCGGTGAACAGCGGGTACCTCCCGAGGACGTCGCGGACGAGTCGTCCCCCGTCGAGGGCGCCCGCGAAGCCCCGGCCACCCGGCAGCGGATCGCCCGCCTCGATCGCCCGTTCGACGAGGTCGGCGGATGCGCCGTGGAGGCTCATCTCGGGACGAGAGAGCGAACCCGGTTCTTCACCCGGCGTTTCGCCCCGCCGCCGGCCTGCCGGAAGCTGATCCGCCAGGGCGTCCGCTTGCCCTCGACGGTCGTCCGCCCCTCGCGGATCGCGTGCAGGATCCCCTCCAGACCCTCCTCGACCTCGGAATCGACGTTCGTCACCGCCTGACCGACCATCTCGCTGATGTGGGCGTCGCTCCCGGCGGTCACCGGGAGGTCGCGCTCGCTCGCGAACCGTTCGGCCCGCATGTTCGCGATCCCGGTCAGCAGCCTCGAGTTGTAGATCTCGATCGCGTCGGCGCTCGCGAGCTGGTGGCGGGTGACGTTGTAGGCGACCCCGCTCCGGGACTTCTGGAACGGGTGGGGGACGACCGCCACCCCGCCCAGCTCCCTGATCCGCGCGAGCGTCTCGTCGTAGGGGAGTCCGGGCGGGACCGCCTCGGTGATCCCCAGTCCGAGGACGTGGCCCGCCTCGCTGGTGATCTCGATGCCCGGGATCCCGATCAGCCCGAACTGCGGGGCGAGTGCGGCGGCTTCCAGGCTCGCGTCGATCTCGTCGTGGTCAGTGATCGCGAGCGCGTCCAGCCCCACCGCTGCGGCCTGTTCGAGCAGCAGGTCGATCGGGTCTCGACCGTCGTAGGAGAGCTCGGAGTGCGCGTGGAGTTCGACGGTCAGCACACCTACCGCTTCGCGCGAGGGTGGCAAAAACGCCCCGGTCGGCGTGCAGGTAGTCGCGAGCGGTGGATCGGAGCGGCCGTACCCGCCTCGCCGATCCCACCACGGGGTGCGGTCATCGGACGGGGGCTCGGAGGTGAGCCGGTCGACGAGCGGATCAGAACGCCTTCTGGGAGTCGGCGTCCGCGCGTGTGAGGTTCGTGTGTAAGAGCCCTTTCTGGGCCCTCCGGAGGCGTTCCGAGAGCGACTGGTGTGAGATATCGAGGTGTTCGGACAGCTCCTCGAGGGAGATACCGCGCGGGATCTCGAAGTAGCCGTGCTCGACCGCCAGCTCCAGCGCCTCGTACTGCTCCGGCGTGAGCCCGACCGTGGGTATGTCCTCCTCCGAGACGCTTCGGATCGAGCGGACGTCGATATCGAGACCGTTCTCCCCGAGCCGTTCGACCGTCCGTTCGACGTCGGTGTGGCGCGTGTAGCGCAGCCGAACCGACCACGTCCCCTCCGAGAGCGCGGCCGAGAGGACCGTCCCCCCCGTCTCGACGATCCGCGCCAGCTCCTTGGGTCGACTCCCCTCGAACCGGACCGAGTAGAGCCACTCCTGGGTGTCCTCGGAGATCAGGTCGTAGCCCTCGACACCGGCCGTCGCGTCGAGGGCTGCCTCCACGCCCCGTTTCGGGGCACCCCGGACCCTGATCGGGAGCCCGGTCGCCTGCACCACCCGTTCGACCTCCATCTCGATCGAGGGCTCGCGCTCGACCGCTCCCGCGAACAGCGTCTCCGACGCGGGGAATCGGAGCTCCACTATCGTGACCATCGCTCAGCCCCCGATCCGGTCGGCCGGCTCGATCACGTGGCGCTCCGGGTCGTAGTCGAGGACGCCGGCGTCGGACAGCACGGGGAGGTGGACGTGGTGAAGCGAGATGGCGACGTGCTCGATGGCGTCGCCGTCGGTGGGGGCCGTCGCCTCCCGGGCGGCGATCCCCGCCGCGAACTCCTCGAGGTGGGCCGTCGTCTCCGTCTCCGCGAGGAGGTCGAGCGCGAGTCGGCGTCGGGCCGACGCGAGCAGGCTGTACCGCTCGTCCGGGGCCAGTTCGACCCCGCTCAGCGCGCCCTCGTTCGTCGTATAGAGGCTCTGTGACATCGTGTGTGCTCCAGTTCGGCCGGCGGCTGCCGGCGCGTACCGGTTCGGAGACACCGTACACCCGTAACGACACACTAGAACTGATGAGGTAGCCGATCGACGCTCGTCGGAACCGGCGTCGGAACGGACGGGACGGCTCCGTCCCGACCGCGGCCACCCGGTAAGCGAACCGTGTGGACCCCTCGCACGGGAGGCTCCATCGACGGAAGGTTCAAGCACCGCGCCGCCGGTAGGGATGAGGATGGGAGCAGGTGGACTGACCGACCCCCTCCGGGAGACGCTCGCGGTCTTCGACGGCTCCGGCGAGCCACGGACGACGCCCGAGGTGGCAGAACGCCTCGACCTCGGCCGCCGAAGCACGTACGCCCGGCTGGAACGACTCGTCGAACACGGCCGAATCGAGACCAAGAAAGTCGGTGCGAACGCCCGCGTCTGGTGGCGGCCACCCCCGGAGGGCGCCCCTGACGAGGACGAGGCCCCGTCGGCTCGATCGCCCGTAGACATCGAGCCGTCCGCGTCGGACCCGCCGGCCGCCGCTGCGTCGCTGGTCGCCGAGGTCATCGACGACGTCGGGGTCGGCGTCTTCGTCCTCGACGAGGGGTTCCGGGTCGCCTGGATCAACCGGGCGACCGAGCGGTACTTCGGGCTCGACCGCGAGGCGGTCGTCGGGAGCGACAAACGCCGTCTCGTCGAGGAACGGGTCGGGCCGGCCGTCGCGGACGACGACGCGTTCGCGGAGACGGTGCTCGCGACCTACGACGACAACACCTACGTCGAGCGCTTCGAGTGTCGCGTGACGGCGGGCGAGGGCCGCGAGGAACGCTGGCTCGAACACCGGAGCAAGCCGATCGAGACCGGCGCGTTCGCGGGCGGACGCGTCGAGCTCTACTACGACGTCACGGAGCGGAGGCGGGCGGAGCGAGCCCGCAGACGGGACGCCGACCGGTTCGGGTCGCTGATCGACGCCGTCGAGGAGTACGCCATCTTCACCCTCGACGCCGAGGGGCACGTCCGGAGCTGGAACCCCGGTGCCGAGCGGATCAAAGGCTACGAGATCGGGGAAATCCTCGGCGAGCACTTCTCGGCGTTCTACACCGACGACGACAGGGAGGGTGGCGTGCCCGCGGCGAACCTCTCGGCGGCGAGGGCCGAGGGCTCGGTCGAGGACGAGGGCTGGCGCGTCCGGGCCGACGGCTCGCGGTTCTGGGCGAGCGTCACGATCACCGCCATCCGTGACGAGGACGGCGCGCTGGCGGGCTACGCGAAGGTCACCCGCGACATGACCGACCGGTACGAGCACGAAGAGGCGCTCCGTCGGGAGCGGGACTTCACCCGGCGGGTGCTGGAGACCGTCCCCGTCGGCGTGCTGACCGTCGAACCCGACGGGACGGTCGATACCGCGAACCGGCGGGCCGTCGAACTGCTCGAACTCGACCGGGGCCCCGACCCCAGCACCACCCTCGGAGCTACCGACCTCACCGACGAGGAGGGGGAGCCCGTGACCTCGGGCGAGCGGTCGTTCTTCGAGGCGGTCGAGACCGGTGTGTCGGCCGGGAACCGGCGGCTTCGGCTGGAGACGTCGGACGGGCGTCGGCGCTGGCTCTCGGCGAGCGTCGAGCCGATGGAGGCAGACGAGGGCGACGCCGGCCGCCTCCTCCTCACCGTCGAGGACGTCTCGCAACGGGTGGAACAGGCCGAACGGCTGGAGCGACAGCGCGACGACCTCGAGAACGAACTCGAGGAGGTCCTCGGTCGTGTCACCGACGCGTTCTACGCGGTCGACGACGAGTGGCGGTTCACGCACATAAACGAGCGTGCGGAGGAGCTGATCGACGTCGAGGGCAGGGGGCTCGTCGGGAAGGACATCTGGGAGACGTTCGAGTGGGCCGCGGAGTCGAGGCTCCGCGAGGAGTACGAACACGCCATGGCGACCCAGGAGCCGACCTCGTTCGACCTCTTCTATCCCCAGCCGCTCGACGCCTGGTTCGAGGTCCACGCCTACCCGGGCGAGTCCGGGCTTTCGGTCTACTTCCGTGATATCACGGAGCGGAAAGAACGGCAGCTCGAGCTCGAACGGTACGCCGGTATCGTCGACGCGATCGGCGAGCCCGTCTACGAGGTCGACACCGCCGGAAGGCTCGCCTTCGTCAACGAGGCGTTCGTCGAGTACTCGGGCTACGAGGAGTCGGAGCTGCTCGGACGGCACGTCTCGGTCGGGATGGACGAGGAGGCGATCCGCCGGGTCGAGCGACGCATCGCGGAGCTGCTCGGGAACGGCGGCGACGGGACGATCGCCGTCGAGTACGAGGTTCGGACGAAAGAGGGCGACCGGATCCCCGTGGAGAACCGCATCTCGCTGCTGACCGACGAGGACGGTCGGATCCGTGGCTCGGCGGGGATGCTCTGGGACGTGAGCGAGCGCAAGCGTGCCGAGCGGGCAGTCCGGGAGAGCGAAGAGCGGCTCCGACTCGCGCTCGAGTCGGGGCGGCTCGGGGCCTGGGAGCTCGACCTCCGGACCGGGGAGTCGCCCGTCCGATCGCCCCGACACGACCGGATCTTCGGCTACGAGGAGCCGCTCGAGGACTGGTGTGTCGATCGGTTCCTCGAGCACGTCCACCCGGAGGATCGGGCGACGGTCGAGCGGCGCTTCGAGGAGGCGTTCGAGACGGGCGAGTGGACGTTCGAGTGTCGGATCGTCCGCGCGGACGGCGAACGACGGTGGATCGAGGCCCACGGCGAGTTCGAGTTCGACGAGGCGGATGAGCCCATCCGCGCGATCGGCGTCGTCCGGGACGTCACCGAGCGAACGGAGCGCGAGCGGACGCTCGAAACGCAGGTCCGCCAGCAGGCGGTCGTCGCCGACCTCGGGACGGCCGCGCTCGGGGAGACCGACCCCGACACGCTGATGGCGGACGCGACGAGACTGGTCGCCGACACCCTCGACACCGACTACTGCAAGGTGCTGGATCTGGACGGCGATACCGGGGAGCTCCTGCTCAGACAGGGCGTCGGCTGGGAGGAGGGGATCGTCGGCTCGGCGACGGTTTCGGCGGTCGAGGACGACTCGCAGGCCGCCCACACGCTGGCAAAAGAGACGCCGGTGGTCGTCGAGGACCTGCCGGCGGAGTCGCGGTTCCGCGGTCCCGCCCTCCTCCGGGACCACGACGTGCGAAGCGGCATCAGCACGACCATCGGCCCCGCCGACGCCCCCTGGGGGATCCTCGGCGCCCACGACACCGACCCCAGGGAGTTCACCGACCTCGACGTCAGCTTCGTCCAGTCGGTCGCGAACGTCCTCGCGAGCGCGATCGACCGTCACGAGTACGAGCGACGGCTCCTGTCCCAGCGCGAGGAACTCGCCGCGCTCGACGATCTCAACTCCATCGCGAGCGAGGTCACGGACACCGTCATCGAGCAGTCCACGCGCGAGGAGATCGAACAGGCGGTCTGTGACGCGCTGGCGACGACCGACGCCTACGAGTTCGCGTGGCTGGCCGAGGTCGACTCGGCCACGAACAGCTTCCGGCCGCGTGCCAGCGCCCGAACGGACGGCTACGCCGACCGGGTGCGGATCTCGTTGGACCCGGACGACCCCGGAAACGAGGGCCCCGGCGCGAGGGCGATCCGCGAGCGGGAGACGCAGGTCGTCCGGGACGTCTTCTCGGACCCGTCGTTCGAACCCTGGCGGGAGGCCGCCGCCGAGTTCGGCTTCACCGCGGTGGCTGCGATCCCCGTGGTCCACGAGGGAACCGTCTACGGGGTGCTCGGCCTCTACGCCGACCGTCCGGGCGCGTTCGACACCGCCGAGCGCGCCGTCGTCGACCGGCTCGGGGAGGTCGTCGGCCACGCCATCGCCGCAGTCGAGCGAAAGCGCGCGCTGACGAGCGACGAACTGATCGAGCTCGAACTCCAGATTCCGGACGTCCTCGCGACGCTCGGTGCTGCAGCCGAGCTACCGGGGCGGGTGGTGATCGACTACACGATCCCGGTCGACGACGACGAGTTCCTCGTCTACGGCACCGCGCCGCCGGAGGCCATCGACGGTCTGGCGGGTCTCGTCGGGACGATCCCGCACTGGGGGGCGATCACGATCCGCTCGAGGGGGGAGCCGACACGGTTCGAACTCCGGATGACGGACCCGCCGATGCTCTCGGTCATCGCGGAGAACGGTGGCTACATCGACGGCGCCGTCATCGAGGACGGCAACTACCGGGTGACGGCCCACCTCCCGCCGAGCGCCGACGTACGCCGGGTTCTCGACGCCGTCGAGGCGGCCTATCCGGGGACGGAGATGCTCAGTCGCCGGCAGATCACCCGAACGGGTGACGATCCACACCTCGTCCAGCGTCGCCTCGTCGGTGCGCTCACCGACCGACAGCGCGTCGCCCTCGACACGGCCTACCACGCCGGCTACTTCGACTGGCCACGCGAGACGGACGGTGTCGAGGTGGCCGAGACCCTGGGGGTCGCCCCGACGACGTTCCACCAACACCTCCGGAAGGCGGAGCGGAAGGTGCTCGAATCGTTGTACTCGTGAGGCCCGAGCCGAGCGGTGAGAGCGCGAGGGTGCCCCACGAAACGAGCCTGAGACCCCTTCCGGCAGTCCGGACTCCGAGCGGCCCGGGCCGGGCGGTCACACCGATCAGCGCATCTGCGAGTGACCCAGGTGTCCACCGACAGCGTGCCGATCGCGCCGTTTCCGACGGCGAACGGCGAGGCACCGGCGGGCGACACGGCTCCCGCGAGCCACAGTAGAAAGCGCTTTGATCGCACCCTCTGAACCTCCTCCAGATGCCGCTCGCCCCGTCGGACCACGATCTCGTCGCCGCGGAACTCGGTCGCGACCCCACGCCGACCGAGGAAGTCCTGTTCGAGAACCTCTGGAGCGAACACTGTGCGTACCGCTCCTCGCGCCCGCTGCTCTCGGCGTTCGAGAGCGAGCGCGTCGAGCAGCGCTCGACGGACCGTCCGAGCGGGCGAAGCCCGCGAGGAGAGGTCGTCGTCGGACCGGGTGACGACGCGGCGGTCGTCGCGCTCGACGGCTCCACCTACATCACCCTCGGCATCGAGAGCCACAACCACCCCTCCTACGTCGACCCGTTCGACGGGGCGGCCACCGGTGTGGGCGGGATCGTCCGCGATACGCTCTCGATGGGCGCGTACCCGATCGCGCTGACCGACTCGCTCTACTTCGGCGCGTTCGAGCGCGAACACTCGCGATACCTGCTCGAGGGGGTCGTCGAGGGGATCAGCCACTACGGCAACTGTATCGGCGTCCCCACCGTCGGGGGTTCGACCACCTTCCACCCTGGCTACGAGGGCAACCCGCTGGTGAACGTCGCCTGTATCGGCCTGCTGGACGCCGACCGGCTGGTCACCGCGGAGGCACAGACCCCCGGGAACGCGCTCGTGCTCGTGGGCAACGCGACCGGACGCGACGGCCTCGGCGGGGCGTCGTTCGCGAGCGAGGACCTGGCGGCGGACGCGGAGACCGAGGACCGTCCCGCAGTACAGGTCGGCGATCCCTACACGGAGAAACTGCTGATCGAGGCGAACGAGGCCCTGCTGGACGAGGGGTTGGTCGTCTCGGCCCGGGACCTCGGCGCGGCGGGTCTGGGCGGGGCGTCGAGCGAGATGGTCGCGAAGGGCGGGTTCGGTGCGGAGATCCACCTGGAACGGGTCCACCAGCGCGAGCCGAACATGGCGCCACACGAGATCCTGCTCGCGGAGTCCCAGGAGCGGATGTGTTACGAGGTCCGACCGGAGGACGTCGAGCGGGTGCGAGCGATCGCCGAGCGCTTCGACCTCGGCTGTTCGGTGATCGGCGAGGTGACCGAGGGGAACTACGTCTGTACGTTCGAGGGGAGCGAGGACCGAAGCGCCTCCGAGGACCGAGAAGGGGAGCCGCGAGGCCGCGAGACCGTCGTGGACGTCCCCGCGGAGTTCCTCGCCGACGGCGCGCCGATGAACGACCTCGATCACGTCGAACCCGAGCAGCCGGACCGAGACCTGCCGGCGGTGGAGATAGACGAGGCGTTCGACGTAGTCGTCGGAAGCCCCAACACCGCCTGCAAGCGGTGGGTGTTCAGGCAGTACGACCACGAGGTGGGGCTCCGGACCGCGGTCGGACCGGGCGACGACAGCGCCGTGCTCGCGATCCGGGAGGCCGGCGAGGACGGTCTGGGACTCGCCGTCTCCGCGGGTGCCGAACCGTACTGGACCGAGACCGCGCCCTACGAGGGTGCCCGTGCGGTCGCGCTGGAGAACGCGACGAACCTCGCGGCGAAGGGGGCGACGCCGCTCGCGGCGGTCGACTGTCTCAACGGCGGCAACCCGGAGAAGCCCGAGGTCTACGGCGGCTTCCGAGCGATCGTCGACGGCCTCGCCGAGATGTGTTCCGCCCTGTCGACCCCGGTGGTCGGCGGGAACGTCTCGCTCTACAACGACTCCGAGGCCGGCCCGATTCCCCCGACGCCGACGCTCGCGATGGTCGGGGTTCGCGAGGACTACTCGCCCCCGCCGATGTCGCTCGCGGGAGAGGGTGACCTGCTGCTGGTCGGGGATCAGGCGATCGCGGGGGAGACGGAGCCCCGACTCGGGGGCTCGGAACTGCTCGCGCGGGTCGGCGGGAGCGACCGGTTCCCAGCGCTTTCCGAGGACCCGAAGGGCCTGGTCGACACCCTCACGCGGATCGCGAACCTCGGGACGACGCTCGCGACCCACGACGTGAGCCACGGCGGGCTGGCGGTCTCGCTCGCTGAGATGGTCGGGAGCGACTCGGGGGCGGCGATCGAACTGGAGGGTGGCGTCCCCGAACTCTGTACGGAGACGCCGGGCAGGCTGCTCGTCGAGACGACCGATCCGGGGGCGGTGCGGGAGGCCGCCGGCGGCGTTCCCGTGGTCGATCTCGGGACGACCACGTCGGACGGAACGCTCTCGATCGAAACGGCGGCCGGCACGGTGAAAACGGAGTTCGAGGCGACCGCCGAGCGACGCGACGTCCTCGCTCGTGGGCTCGACTAACCGAACTTCTTCACCCGCTGGGCGTCCTCGGCGGCCATCCGGACCGACTCGACGGTGGCGTTCGGTGCGCCCGCGGCGACCACGGCGTTCAACGCCCCCTCCATCACGGGGGCGTCGGCGAGCACGACCTCCTCCTCTAGCTCGGCCTCCTCGATCGCGATCTCGGCGTTCATCACGGCGCTCCCGAGGTCGACGAGCACCACGACGCCGTTCCCGTCCGCGGCGTCGGCGATCGCGCGGCTGATCGGCTCCGGCGAGGTTCCGATCCGTCCGTCCTCGGTCCCGCCGACGGCCTCGATCCGGGCGTCGCCGCCCATCTCCGTCGCGACCTCCATGATCCCCTCCGCGGCCTTCTCGCTGTGCGAGACGATCACGATGCCGACCATCAGTCCTCGACCTCCACGGCCTCGGTATCCGACTCCGCGGGTTTACCCTCCGCCTCGGCGTCGACCTCCACCTCACCGTCCAGACGCTCGCTCGCGACCGAGAGCAGCGTCTCCAGGAGGAGCAGCGTGCTCGTCGCCCCCGGGTCCTGGTGGCCGACCGAGCGCCAGCCGAGATACGACGCCCTGCCCCGACTCGCCCGGATCGGGACGGTGAACGCGACCCCACGCTCGGCCGCGTCGACCGCCTTCCCGAGCGCCTCCACTGGAGCGAGTCCGTCGACCTCGATCGACTTCTTGTACGTGTGGACGGCGGGGACCAGCGCGTCGACCATTGTCTTGTCGCCGATCGACGCCTTCCCCCGTTCCTTGAGCTTCTCGAGGTAGGCCTCCGCGAACGCGACGCTCGTCTCCGCGGTGATCCCATCCTCGAGTTCGCCGCTCGCGGCGACGATCGACCCCCCGTAGAGCGGGCCCGACGCACCCCCGACCTCCGAGAGCAGCGCCATCCCGACGGCTTTCACCAGTTCGGCGGGATCGTCGCTCTCCAGGCCCTCCACCCGGTCGGCGGCGGCGCTGAACCCTCGCGTCATGTTCGCGCCGTGGTCCGCGTCGCCGATCGCGGAGTCGAGGTCGGTCAGGTACGACCGCTCCTCCTCGATCCGCTCCGTACACGCCCGGACCGCCTCGCGTACCGCCTCCGCTTGCGTCGCCTCGTCCATGACCCACGTTGGAGACGCGGGGGCTTAGTCCCCACCGGCGACCGTCATCGCCGGGGTCTCGACCGGGTACGCGAGCAGCTCCTTCAGCTCGTCCGTCAGCTCCAGGACCGTGATCGAACAGCCACACATGTCGAGCGAGGTCATGTAGTCGCCGACCCAGGCGTCCCAGGTCTCGATCCCCTGCTCGCCGAGCAGCTCCTGGAGCCGCCTGTTCACCACGTAGAGCTCCATCAGCGGGGTGCCGCCCATCCCGTTGACGATCGTCGCGACCTCCGCACCCTCCTCGATCCCGAGGTCGTCGAGGACGTGACCCGCGAGCTCGTCGGTGACCTCGTCCGCACGCATCGTTCCCGTGCGCTCGACGCCCGGCTCGCCGTGGATGCCGATGCCGAGCTCGATCTCGTCCTCGCCGAGGTCGAACGTCGGCTCGCCCTTCTCGGGCGTCGTACAGGAGGTGAGCGCCATCCCCATCGTCCCGACGCGCTCGTTCACCTCCTCGGCGACGGCCGTCACCGCCGAGAGCTCGTCGCCACGGTGGGCGGCCGCGCCGGCGGCCTTGTGGACGAAGATCGTCCCGCAGACGCCCCGTCGGCCGGAGGTGTAGAGCGAGTCCTCGACCGCGACGTCGTCGTCCACCACCACCGAATCGACCTCGACGTCGCCCTCCAGCTCGGCGAGCTCCATCGCCGTCTCGAAGTTCATCACGTCACCCTCGTAGTTCTTCACGACACAGAGCACGCCCGCACCGCCGTCACAGGCGGTCACCATCTCGCCCAGTTCGTCCGCGGTCGGCGAGGTGAACACCTCGCCCGCCGCCGCGCCGTCGAGCATCCCGTCGCCGATGTAGCCCGCGTGCGTCGGCTCGTGACCGCTGCCCCCACCCGAGACGATCCCCACCTTCCCCGAGATCGGGCCGTCCGAGCGTACCAGTACCTCCGTCCCCTCCAGCCGAGCGAGCCCCGGATGCGCCGCCACCATCCCGTCGAGCATCTCGCTCACGACCGTCCCCGGCTCGTTGATCAGTTTCTTCATACGTCCTCCTGTGTGAGCTCCGCACACACCGGGTTAAGCGTTACTCGCACCGTGCGGTGTGGGCGTAAACGGGCTCAGATCCCGACGAGCGTTCCGACCTCCGCCTCGACCGCTCGCTCGTAGAGGTGTTCCGCCGTCGCCGCGTCGAGGACCGCCGATCCCACACTCTCGACGAGGACGATCTCGCCCGCCTCGCGCTCCCACTCCCACGAGAGCACCGCCGAGAGCGGGATCAGCTCCTCCGCGGAGAGTCCCGTCTCCCTGATGTCGCCGGTCTCGACTACCTCCTCCGGGACGTCGGCGATCACGGCGGCCGCCCGGTCGACGGTCTCCGCGTCGATCTCTCGCATCCCCGCCGAGAACGCGCCGACGGCGATCACCACGGTTCCAGAGGAGAGCGCCGCGCCGGGAAAGACCGGTTCCGTGGCGGTCGTGGCCGTGACGACGACGTCCGCCTCCCGCACCGCTTCCTCCGGCGAGTCGACGGCCTCCGCCGGGACTCCGAGTTCCTCCCGCAGATCGGCCGCACAGCCGTGCTTCGAGTCGCTCGGCGAGTGGATTCGGATCGACTCTATCGTCGTGCCGGCGGCGATCGCACGGCTCTGCCAGCGCGCCTGTGCACCCGCGCCGATCACGCCGAGGTCGATCGGGCCATCGCAGAGCGCCCGCGCCGCCACGCCCCCGATACAGCCCGTTCGGGCGTTCGTGATCCCGGTCCCCGCCATGTAGGCCGCCGGCTGGCCGGTCTCGGCGTTCGTGAGCGCGATCTGTGCGTTGACGGTGGGGAGTCCGCGCTCGGCGTTGCCCGGGTGGACGCTCGCCAGCTTCGTCGCGTAGTGGGCGTTCCCGTGGACGTAGGCAGGCATCGTGAGCCCGGTCCCGAGCGGGTCGTCGCCTCGGAGTCCCTCACCGACCGGGAAGTGCGGGCGTTCTGGTCTGACGGTCTCGTCACGGCCGTCGGCCAGGAAGGCCTCCTCGACGACCGAGAGCAACGCCGGGAGCGAGAGCAGGTCGTCGATCTCCTCCTCCGAGAGGACGCGAACGTCGGTCATACACCGCCTTCTCCGCCCGAGGTCTTAGAGCCCGGTGGCCGGATCGCGAGCGGTTATTAGCCTCCGGAAGTACACGAGGGTATGGACGTCGCGATCGTCGGCGGGGGGATCGTCGGGCTGGCGAGCGCGTACGAACTCGCGGGACGGGGCCACGCCGTCACCGTCCTCGAGAAGGGTTCGCTCGGGATGGGCTCCACCGCCCGGGCGGCGGGCGGGATCCGACAGCAGTTCTCGACCGAGGTGAACGTGAAGCTCTCGCTCGCGAGCCTTCCCACGTGGGAGACGTTCGAGGAGCGGTTCGGGGTCGACCTCGCGTTTCGCCGCCACGGCTACCTCTTCCTCGCGCGGGAGCCGGACACGGAACGGACCCTCCGCGAGAACGTCGCGATGCAGAACGCCCTCGGCGTCCCCTCGGAACTCCTCTCGCCCGAGGAGGCGCGCGAACACTGCCCCGGCCTGCGTGCCGACCGGTTCCGGTGCTGTTCGTACTGCGCGGAGGACGGTATCGCCGATCCGAACCTCGCGGTGCAGGGCTATGCGGGGGCCGTCCGCGAGGCGGGCGTCGAGGTCCGGACGAAGACCCCCGTCACGGAGCTGCTGGAAGAGGGCGGACACGTGACGGGACTCGTCGCGGGCGGCGACCGTGTGGAGGCCGATTCGGTGGTCCTCGCCGCGGGGGCGTGGACGCGGGAGCTCGCGACCGGTCTCGACATCGAGCTACCGATCGCGCCGAGACGCCGTTCGATCGCCGTCGTGGATCCCGAAATCTCGGTACCCGAAACCGATCCGCTGACCGCCGACCTGGACACCGGCGCGTACTTCATGCCCGAACGCGATGGCGTCGCGTTCGTCGGCGGCCAGATCGGCGAGGACCGGGACGTCGATCCCGACGGCTACGGCGAGGGGATCGAGATGCTCTGGGCGGCCGAGGCCGTCGAACGGGCGGGCGACCTCGCGACCTACTTCGGGCCGGACTCGCGGATCCGTCGGGGGTGGTCGGGACTCTACGCCGTCACGCCAGACAGCCACCCGGTCATCGAAGAGAGCCTGCCGGGACTGGTGGTGGCAGCCGGCTTCTCGGGACACGGCTTCATGCACGCGCCCGCCACTGGGAAGGTCGTCGCCGAACTCGTGAGCGACGGCGAGGCCTCTACGGTGGATATCGCGCCGCTCTCGAGCGACCGGTTCGGGGAGGAGGGACGAGTCGAACGGAACGTGGTCTGACCCGAACGGCCGGTCAGCGCTCGTTCAGATACGCCTCGATCCGGTCGGCCGCCTCGCGCAGGCTCCGCATCCCGGTCGCGTAGGAGACCCGGAGGTGGCCGGCGCCGCCCTCGCCGAAGACCGATCCGGGCACGACCGCGACCCCCCGTTCCTCCAGCAACCCCTCGGCGAACGCCTCGTCGTCGCCCGGAACCTCCGGGAAGAGGTAGAACGCTCCCTTCGCCTCGAAGCAGGGCAGTCCCATCTCCGAGAACCGTGCGAGCATGTAGTTCCGCCGGCGGTCGAACGCGCTCACCATCTCCTCGACGTCGTCCTGGCAGTCCCGGAGGGCGGCGAGCGCGGCGTGCTGGGCCGTCGTCGGCGCCGAGAGCATGGAGTACTGGTGGATCCGGTTCATCGCGGCGATCCCACTCGCCGGCCCGAGCGCGTAGCCGAGCCTGAGCCCGGTCATCGCGTACGCCTTCGAGAAGCCGTTGAAGACGATCGTCCGCTCGCGCATCCCCTCACGGGCCGCGATCGAGGCGTGCTCGCCCTCGTAGGTCAGGTCGGCGTAGATCTCGTCCGAGAGCACCAACAGGTCGTGCTCGCGGGCGAACCGGGCGACCTCCTCGATCTCCGATTCACTCATCACCGCCCCGGTGGGGTTGTTCGGGTAACAGAGCATCAGCACGCTGGCCTCCGCTGCACCGGCCTCCTCCAGCGCGTCGTAGGTGAGCACGAACGCCTCCGCCTCGCGCGTCGGCACGGGGAGCACCTCGCCCCCCGCGAAGACCACCCCCGGCTCGTAGGAGATGTACGCCGGCTGGGCAACGGCCACCAGATCGCCCGGATCAACGAACGCCCGGAGGGCGACGTCGACCGCCTCGCTCACGCCGGTGGTCACCAGCACCTCCTCGTCCGGGTCGTAGGAGAAGCCGTAGCGGGTGACGTGGTCTGCGATCTCCTCGCGAAGCTCCTTCAGTCCCCGGTTCGCGGTGTAGGAGGTCTTTCCGGCCTCGAGGCTCGCGATGGCCGCCTCTCGGGCGGCCCACGGCGCGGCGAAGTCGGGTTCGCCCACGCCGAGCGAGATGACGTCCTCTCGCTCCTCGGCGAGTTCGAAGAACTTGCGAATGCCGGATGGTCCCACTCGATCGACGCGCTCGGCCCGCCTCATGGCGAGACGGAGAGCCGGTCGTCGTCGTGGCCGTCGCGTAACTCGATCCCCCGCTCCTTGTAGGTGTCCATCACGAAGTGGGTGACCGTCTGTGTCACCTCGGGCACCGGCGCGACCTTCTCGGAGACGAACCGGGAGATCTCCCGGACGGTGTCGGCCTCGACGAGCATCAGGAAGTCGAAGTCGCCGCTCACGAGCCGGAGGTCGGTGACCTGCGGGAAGCGTGCGATCCGCATCGCGATCTCCTCGTAGCCGGTCTCGCGGTCGAGCGTCACGTTCAGCTCGACCGCCGCCAACGCCCGCTCCTCGTCGGTCTTCTCCCAGTTCACGATCGCCTGGTACCCACAGACCACTCCCTCGTCCTCGAGCGCGGCGATCCCGTCCGCCACCGCCTCCTCGCTCATCCCGAGCTGTCGGGCGAGGTCCGCTGTACCTGTCCGGGCGTTCTCGCGGAGCGCTTCGAGTAGCTCGCGGCTCGCGTCCATACCCCCCACTCCGTCGAGAGGCAGTTAAGTGTTGGAGAACGCTCGGGCCTCGTCGACGAACCGGCTCGCGGGCCGTGTCGCTACGCTCGCTCGTGCCACCGACCGCATCGGCATCGTCACTGGGGTCGCTGGGACGGCTCTCGACCGGCCGACGACGGGTCGAGCGGAACGGCCCTCGTCTCGGGCGAAGGGGGTGGAGTGCCTCTTTCGAGGGGTCGCTCTGGACGGCGGTCCCTGTATCGGACGCTCTGACAATAAATCCATCCAAACGGAGTAGGGGTTTACGGCGACCGGACGGGAAAAGCGCGGAGCTGGAAGCAGGAGCACGGTGGCACTCCGCACGTGTCACTCGTTCGCACTCCGGAATAGGTTTTCTGGGCGGATCAGCGCTCGCCGTAGCTGTGCGAGACGACCGTGTTCGCCTCGATGAACTCCCAGTCGTAGGTGACGCCCAGCCCCGGACCGTCGGGCACCGGGACCGTCCCCTCCGAGTCGATCGCATCGAGCTGGTCCGAGTAGCCACACTCGTAGACCGGCGGCTGGGTGTTCTCGCAGTTCGGGTGGACGAGCGCGAGTTCGTAGTAGTTGGCGTTCCGCGTCGCGGCGATACAGTGGCGCTGGGCGGGGCCGGGGGCGTGGAACTCGACGTCGAGGCCGAGACCCTCCGCGATCCGCGCGCGCTTCATCGCGCCGGTGATGCCGCCGTCGTACTCCGGGTCCGCACGCGCGAAGTCGGTCGCCCCGTTCGCGAGGAAGTCCGTGTAGGGTTCGAGCCCCCTGACGTGTTCGGTGAGCAGCAAGGGGGTCTCGAGCAGCTCTCGAAGCTTCCCGTGGGCGTGTTGACTGATCCCGCCGTCCCTGTAGGGGTCCTCGTACCAGAAGTAGCCCTGTTCGTCGCACTCCCGTCCGACGGCGAGCGCGTCGGCGAAGGTCTCGTACTCGCAGGCCGGATCGCACATCAGGTCCATCTCCTCTCCGACGCGCTCGCCGACCGCTCTCACCGTCTCGACCTCGCGGTCGATATCGCGGGCGTCGTCGCCGCCACCCCAGCCGTGGATCTTGAAGCCGGGATAGCCCATCTCGAGACACTCCTCCGCGAAATCCGCGAACGCCTCCGGTGAGTCGAGGCCGCCGTTGTCGTCCGCGTGGTACGTCGAGGCATAGGTCGGCAGGTCGCTCCGATAGCTCCCCAAGAGCTCGTGGATCGGGGCGTCGTAGTGCTTGCCCGCGACGTCCCAGAGCGCGATATCGAGCGGTCCGATGCCCATCCGGTCGTACTTCCGGAGCGCGCGTTTGATCTCGCTCCAGTGGCGCTCGCGCGCGAACGGGTCCCGTCCCACCAGGTATTTCGCGTACTTCCTGATCTGGTCGGGTGCCGTGGAGGTCGCGAGGACGTACTCCCCCGTCACGCCGAGGTCGGTACGAACCCGGATCGCGAGCTGTGAGGTTTCGAGCGTGGCGCCCGGCTCGTAGACGAGGTTGAAGCCCAGTCCGTCGGTGCCGACGTCCTCCAGTTCGTAGGCGAACTCGGTCAGTTCGATGCCGGTGATCGAAGGCGACATACCGACACCGCGAGGCCCGAGCTAATAAACTCCGGTTCGGGCGGCCGAACCGTTTTGACTCCACCGTCCGTACGGCCGACCATGGCACTGGTGGACTCCGAGAGCGAACTGGACCACGGCGACGTCGCCCCGGACTTCGAGCTTCCGGGGACCGACGGCGAGACGTACACGGTAGAATCGTTCGCGGACGAGGAGGCGCTTCTGGTGGTGTTCACCTGCAACCACTGTCCGTACGCGAAGGCGAAGTTCGAGACGCTCAACGATCTGGCTACCGACTACGACGAGGTAGCGGTCGTCGGGATCAATCCCAACAGTACGGAGATCAAACCCGAGGACTCCTTCGAGCGGATGGTCGAACTCGTCGACGACGGAACGATCGCCTACGACGCCTACCTCAGGGACGAGTCACAGGCGGTCGCGGCGGCCTACGGCGCGGAGTGTACGCCCGATCCGTTCCTGTTCGCGAGAGAGGACGGCGAGGAGCGTGGCTCCTCGGACGAGTCGAGCGGGGGACGCCCGCGAGACGGGGAGTTCAGGCTGGTCTACCACGGCCGGCTCGACGACGCGATGAATCCGGAGGACGAACCCACCGAGCACACCATGCGCCAGGCGATCGAGAGCGTGCTCGCGGGCGAACCCGTGGAGATCGAGGAGGTCCCCTCGCGGGGCTGTTCGATCAAGTGGGACGAGGACTGAGAGCGCGTTCTCTCGATACGGTTCGGACCCGGCCCGGTCCGAGGGTTCGGTCCGTTCGTCAGCGAACGGGGCCGCAGGGGCGCGCCGACCGGGCGCGGCCAACACTTACTACGCGTGGCCGCGAACCGCTCGCCATGGCTCAGGTCGAACTCTCGGAGGAGACGGTCGAGCGACTCGACGCGCTCAGGGAAGAAGAGGAGTCCTACGACGAACTCGTGACCGAACTGGTCAACATCTACGAGGCGAGCGAGCTGACGCTCTTTCACTCCGGCGGCTGATCGCCCTCCTCGGCGGCCAGTTCACAGATCCGCACCCAGCGCCCACCCTCCTCCAGCCGTGTCTGGAGCGCCGCCGCGTAGCCGTCGAGCAGCGCCTCGGCCTCCGCGAGCCGCTCGTCGTCCGCCCCGTCGCTCCCGCCGAGACCGAGCGCACCCTTGATCGATGAGAGCAGTCCGCCGCCACTGTTCTCACCCGGGGCGGCCGCCCCGCCCGCCGCCATCTGCTGTTCGATCCGATCGAGTTCGGGCATGATCTGTGGCACCTTGCTCGCGTCGGCCACGAGTTCGGCCGCCGCGGGCATCTCCGGCTCCTCGATCTCGAACTCCGCGGCGGTCATGATCAGCCCCCACTGCTGTGAGGAGAAACTCGACTGCCCTACCCGCTCTGCGTACTCGCGGTCGGTCGTCATCCGCTCGCCGACGACCCGGTCCATCCACTGTGGTCTGCTCATACCCTCCCTCCGTGCTCCGAGTAAAAAGTCGCTCGCGTCCTCAGAACGCGTTGCCCTCGAACGACGTCTCCGCGTGGAGGCTCTCTTTGAGCGCGTCGTGGACCTTACAGAGTTCGAACGCCCGCTCGATGACCTTCTGGCCGGTCTCGTCGTCGACGTCGCCCTCGACGCGGATTTCGAAGTGGACCGATTCGAGTTTGTCGTCGTCGTTGAGTTCGCCCGTCGACTCGATCTCGATCCGACCGAGGTCGTCGGCGTCGCGCTGTCGAGCGCCGACGCGCAGCGCCGGGACGTAACAGGAGGCGTAGGCGGCGAGCAGGCTCTCGAGCGTGTCGGGGCCCTCCTCGCCGTTCGGGTCGACCGTCGTCTCGAACTCGCCCATCTCGTTCGACGAACTGAACCCCTCCTCGGAGATCGTGGTTACCTGTTTCGACATGCACTCGGGAGCACGGGTGCCACCGGGGTAAACGTTGTTCTCTCGGCCGAACCGGTCCGGCTCAGGAGGGGTTCGCGGGGCCGGTGGGGAGAGACGGCGCTCTCATAGGGATCGCCGTAGAAGCTCACAGTTCCTCGACCCGGATCGAATGGCACCGGTGAACGTGTCTGCCCGAGAGATCCGGTTGGCTACGACGATCCCCCTCAGAGCCCGAACGACTCGTCGCCCCCGAGGACGTGGACCTCGCAGTCGGCCCCGCTCGCCGCCACCTCGCTCTCGAACTCGTCGGTACTGATCTCGATCGGCGGGAACGTGTCGTAGTGCATCGGCGCGACGTGATCGACGCCGAGCCAGTCGGCGGCGACCGCCGCCTGCCACGGCCCCATCGTGAAGTGGTCGCCGACCGGGAGCGCGGCGGCGTCGGGTTCGAGGTACGGGCCGATCACCTCGCGCATCTCGGTCATCAGACCCGTGTCGCCGGCGTGGTAGAAGGTGGTGCTCTCCTCGTCTTCGACCTGGGTCGGCTTCGTGTCGGAGATCACGTAGCCGGCGGGCATCCCCGCGCTGGCGTCGTACTCGGTCATGATGCCGTTGGTGTGGTCCGCGCGGTGCATCGTCACGAACGCGTCGCCACACTCGACGGTGCCGCCGATGTTCATCCCCATCCCGCCGACGGCCTCCTCGAAGCCCATCTCCTCCTGACAGTAGGAGACGAGTTCGGGCGTCGCGACGAGCGTCGCCTCCGAGAACTCCCCCGCGTGGGCGATGTGGTCGGCGTGGCCGTGGGTGAGCAGCACGTAGTCGGGCGTCTCTACGTCCCCCGGTTCGAGGTCGGTCTTCGGGTTGTCGAAGAAGGGGTCGATCAGCAGGTCGGTGTCGCCGACCGAGACGTGCCAGGTCGAGTGGCCGTGCCAGGTGAGTTCCATGGTCGTCCCGTGGTTCGCCCGAGAGCGGGATAAAACCACCCGGGGCGACGAAGCCTGCCGGTGTCTCAACGCTTTTTCCCCACCCGCGGGAGTGTCGGGTATGCACTACGCGAGGTTCCGCGATCCGGCGGGTGCGGTGCGACGGGGCGAGTACCGGGAGGGCGAGGTCAGCTTCGGTGGCGAGAGCTACGCCGAGGGGGACGTCCAGTTCCTCCCGCCGTGTGAGCCCTCGAAGATCGTCTGTATCGGCCGGAACTACGCGGCCCACGCGGCCGAACTCGACAACGAGGTGCCCGATCGGCCGCTGCTCTTCCTGAAGGGCCCGAACACGCTCGCCGCCCACGGCGATACGATCACCCTCCCCGCCGGGAAGGAGCGCGTCGACCACGAGGCCGAACTCGCGGTCGTGATCGGCGAGGGGTGTCGGAACGTCCCCGCCGAGGACGCAGAGGGCGTGATCGCGGGCTACACCTGCCTGAACGACGTCTCGAACCGCGACGACCAGCGCGAGGAACAGAACTGGATCCGCGGGAAGGCGTTCGACGGCGCCGCGCCGATCGGACCGG
>SKWB01000384.1 GCA_007129135.1 Halococcaceae archaeon
AGTTCTTCACGCTCGGCGAGCCGGCGATGGACGAGATGTCCGAGACGAGCGTGGAGAACACGGTCTTCCTGGTGCTGCCGGTCGTGCTCGGACTGATCCTCGCCGTCGCCGCCTTCGCCTACCGCGACGTCGTCGACGTGGTCGTCGGGCTCACGGGCGTGCTCGCCTCGATCCTCTGGATGTTCGGCATCCTGGGCTGGCTCGGCGTCGAGGTCGGGCCCGCGGTCGTGATCGGCCCGGTCCTGATCGCGGGGCTGTCGATCGACTACGGATTCCACGTCTTCACGCGCTACCGCGAGGAGCGCGAGGCGCCACGCGCCTCGGATACGCGAACGGGGAGCGAAGCGACCCGTGAGCAACGAGGCCCCGTCGAGCCAGTTCGACCCCCGATGGCTCGTGGGCTTCGCGCGGTCGCGCTCGCGTTCGGGCTCGTGACGATCACCGCCGGCATCGGTTTCCTCGCGAACGTCGTCAACCCCGTCGGTACCCTGCAGGACCTCGGGATCGCGATCACGCTCGGCGTGGTTTCGGCGTTCGTGGTCTTCGTCACCCTGGTGCCAGCGCTGAAGGTCACGATCGACGACGCCCTCGAGCGGCTCGGCCTGGATCGTCGCAAGCGGCCGCTGGGCGCCGGCACCTACGTCGGTCCGCTCCTCTCGAGCACGGTGGCACTGGCCCGCCGAGCGGCCCCCGTCGTAATCGTCGTTGCGCTCCTTCTCGCGGCCAGCGGTGCGGTCGCGTGGACGGCCCTCGACGAGGAGACGATGGGCGCCGAGAACCCCGACGTCGCCGAGTGGAAACAGGGGCTGCCCGGCCCCGTCGGCTGGGAGGAGAACGAGGCGATGGCGAACCAGGAGTACGTCGGCGAGCAGTTCCGTAGCGCCGCAGCCGACGAGGACGACCGCGTCCAGCTCCTCGTCGAGGGATCGGTGACCGACGACGACGCGCTGTACGCGCTCGAGGCAGGCATCGACGAAGGCGTCGAACGTGGCACGTTCGCCGAGGGGCGCGTGGACACTATCGAGACGCCGACGACCGTACTTAACGAGGTCGCCGCCGAGGACGACGAGTTCGCGAGCACGGTCGAGGCTGCTGACACGACCGGCGACGGGATCCCCGATAGCGACCTCGAGGCGGTGTACGACCACCTCTACGAGGTCGACGCCGAGGCGGCGAGCGCGGTGATCGAGCGGGAGGACGGGGAGTACCAGTCGCTGCGAGCGATCGGGCCGGCCCAGGTCGCCGACGGACCGGCGATCGACGGCGATCGGTCGGAGAACCTGTTCGCGGTCGGCGATGCGGTCGAGGGCGAGGGCGGCGACCTGGAAGCGACCGTCGTCAGCGACGCCACCGCCGAGCAGGCGGCGATCGAGCGGATCACCGACGGCATCGTCCGGGTGATGATCGTCGCCGTGGCCGCGGTGTTCCTGACGCTCGTCGCCGTCTACCGGCGGGTACACGGGAGTGCCACCCTCGGCCTGCTGACGGCCGTCCCCGTCGCGCTCGTGCTCGGGTACGTCGTCGGAGGGATGTACCTGCTGGACGTCCCGCTGAACTTCCTGACAGCGCTGCTGGTGAGCTTGGTGATCGGGATCGGCGTCGACTACTCGATCCACCTCAGCGACCGGTTCGCACACGAGCGCGCTCGCGGCCGGACCGATCTCGACGCGCTCGAGACCGCCGTCACCGGTACCGGCGGCGCCCTCCTCGGGAGCATGTCGACGTCAGTCGCTGCCTTCGCCGGCATGTTGATTCACCCCGATCCGTCGTTCGGGAACTTCGCGACGCTGGTCGTCCTGGCGATGGTCGCCGCGTTCGTCGCGAGTGTGGTCGTCCTGCCGAGCCTGCTGTACCTGTGGGCGCGCTCCGTGAGCACCGAACAGGCGATCGAAGATGCTGACCCTGACGTCGTAGTGTCTACCCAGGACTGAGAGGGATCATCGTAGCCAACCAGAGGTCTCAGTGGCCGATCACCCGATCCCGTCTCACGGTCCCGGATTGGGAGATCTATGAACTTCTACGATGACCCCTATGAGACGGAGAGCTGTTACCCACCCGCTCGCCCGGGGACGCCCGGAACGCAACGAGGAGCGTGATTTCCAGCCACCAGTACGAGGCAGGCGTCTACGGTACGTCTGTCGCTGCAACAATCACGCACCACGTCTTGCACGGGGATCCTTACAGGTGTGGGATGGATCACAGTTCACCGCGTTACATCCCTCCCCTGTACTGATCGGTTCAGGACGGTGAAAGAGATGGTGTGTAACCCGTTGTACGATACTCTCTGGGTTCTAGCAGTCTACAACACGAGTGTCAGCTTCCCTACTGTATAGTGATACAGGATTGATATATCGTGCTGCGATGTGTAGCACCACTCGCAATGGCGACCGTACGACCTCACCGCGACCGATTCCCGGACACGGGTGACCTACTGACCGTCGGCGGGTTGGCGATCGGTATCGTAAGTGTTGGCGTGAGCGCAGTCTCGTATAGTGCGCTCCCGAGCCGGATTCAGACCCGCTGGACCATCGGCGGACCGCACTACGGCTCCGAGTTCGCACCGACACTGCTCGTGTTGGTCACGTTCCCACTCGTTATCGGGAGCCTCGCTGTAGCCGGGTGCTGGCTCAGGCGGTACCTCGAACGCACCGAGGAGTTCGACGCGGTGCAACCCGCCTATGACGCGCTGGTCCTCTCCGGGCTCGCACTGCTGGTTCTCGCACAGGTCCTGATCACCGTGGCTAACCTGGGCTAACCGATGAGAGGAGCGAGAACGACGGTGGCGGGTATCAGTGAGATCCGCCTGACGCTGTTTTTTAGCGTCCTTCTCGTCCAGATGGCGGGGTTCGTCGCCGTCTCGTGGATCACCGGCATATCCTTCCTGGCACTACTCATTCCGTATATGTTCACGCCGATGGTTGCCGCGCTCGTCGTGTGCTATCGAGACGGGATCTCGCTCTCCACGGTCGGACTCCGGCTGGGCCGCGTTCGATGGCTCCTGGTGTCCGTCGTCATCGTCTTTCCGATCGTCGCGCTCGTAACGGCCGTTTCGGTCACCGTTCCGGGAATCGCGTTCGACCCGACCGCGAGCGACGTCCCGGAGATCGATCTCACAGCGGGTATTTCCGATCTTCTCCCGCTCTTCGGAGTACTGCTGCTCGCGGCCCTCACCGTCAACGCACTAACCGCGTTCGGTGAGGAGTTCGGGTGGCGTGGGTACCTCGTGTGGGAGCTCGCGCCACTGGGCTTTTGGAAGGCGTCGTTTCTGATCGGAGCGGTCTGGGGGCTCTGGCACACACCAGGACTCGTCGCTGGCCACAACTACCCGTCGTTCCCGTATCTCGGTATTCTGATGATGACGCTCGTTTGCACGCTGTGGGGACCGCTCTACACCTACCTGGTAGTTCGCGCCGGTTCAGTGCTGCCAGCAGCACTCTTCCATGGCGTGTTCAACGCGTTCGCGATCTCTATGGCATTCACTGCAACGACCAGTCCCGTCCTGGGAGAACTCGTCGCTAGCGAAGTCGGCGTCGCTGGACTGGTCGTGTTCGGGCTGATCGCCGCCGCGATCTGGGTAACTGGCACTCCAGAACTCTCTCGCGGGTTTGCTGGAGGAGAGCGACGTTTCAGCGAGACACCACACCACGCGGCAGCGGATCTTCGGGAGCGATCCGAGATCACGGGAGATGCGAAATGACCCCGTTTGGAGTGGTTGTCGGGCGCACTCCTCGATCAAGCGTACGCTCGGAGACGCCGGATGTGCGCGGAGGCAGTATTGGCCCTTCTGCTATATCCGTGAGAGGAGCGTGAGACACCCATGGTCGACTGCTTGCTCAACCACGTTGCCATCGACGTGGACGACCTCGAAGAAGCCGTAGCGTTCTACACCGACCTCTTCGACATGGAACGAGTGCCAACGCCGGATTTCGGTTCACCCTACGCTTGGCTCGAGTTCAGCGGTCAACAGCTCCACCTCATCGAGCGAGGGGGAGGGGACCAGAGGCCGGAGCACCAGCACTTCGCGTTGATCGTGGATGATTTCGAGACGGTGTGGAACCGCGCCGGAGACCGAGGTGCCATCGGTGAAGACACTGGCTACGTCCGGGCACTCCCAAACGGCGTCGTGCAGTGTTACATTCGGGACCCGAGTGGGAATCGCGTCGAGTTCATGTGGTCCGATGTCCAAACCCTCCCGGATACCATCGCGACACACGTCGACCACGTCGAGGCTGTAGCGCCGACAGAGGAACCTGCAGGCGCCACCATCGCTCCAAACGTCACCGCTTATGAGGAGTGATATCCTGGTGTGTGAACGTAGTCTGTCCCAAACCAGTGACGAACGATTGCTCCCCGTCGGATTGCATACGGATAACAAGGATCGAGCCTGAGATCAGAACCAGGATCCACGATCCGTCGCAGTCGAGTTGGTTCAGCCTTCGCGCCGATCAGATTCTCCTTCGGTGGTCTCTCGGTGAACGAACGGCTACGTTTCCAACCCTATCAGTTCCGTGAGGAACCCCGGAATTATCGAGCTAATCGTGAATCTCAACTCTTCCTCGTCTTCGTTGCCGACGCCATTGGAGACGTCTTGTCGTGCGCCCCCTCCAACTGAAGTCATCAGATGGCATAAAATGGATTTCAGGGGCAATCAAGGTCAAGTCTTATTCATGTGGGAGGCGTTCGTTCGAATGCGAGTCAGCCGTCGCGTGGTCCCGAGACGAAATTTTCGGGACATCGCTCGACGTTCACCACACGACACTATCACAATGAATACAACTTCACCCATCCAAGCGGCCTTCGAACTCCAGCGCCAGTCGATCAGTCAGAGCCAGCAGCTCTTCGAACAGGGCCTCGAACTCCAGCAGAACGCCTTCGAGACGTTCCTCCAGAGCGGCTTCAGTGCCCAACGCTCGGCCCACCAGCAGGGTACCGAACTCGCTCAGGACCTCTTCAACGCACAGCTCGATACCTTCCAGTCCGTCCTCACCGGAGAGGGAATCAAAGAGGCAGCCGACCAGCAGTTCGAGCAGAACGCAGAGCAGACCCAGAGAATCCTCAATGCTCAGTACGAGCAGGGTACCGAACTCACCAAGCAGCTGTTCGACGCTCAGTACGAGGCGTTCGTCTCGGCACTCGACGACGAGCAGTTTCGCGCGGCCGTCGAGGATCAGTTCGAGGAGCTCGAGAGCGTCCAGGACGAGGCCTGGGACGAGTTCGAGTCCGAGTTCGCCGCCAGCTTCGAGGAGTTGACCGAACAACAGATCGAACTCGTCGACCAGTCCGTCAAGGCCTTCCTTGACGCCCAATCGATCACCGAACAGCAGACCGTCGAAGGCATCGAGCAGGCCGAAGACGTCGCCGAAACCACCCAGCAGCAGAGCGAAGAACTGATCGCCGAGACCGGCGATACGCTCGAGAAGCAGGCGAAGAACGCTGCATAGGCAGCACGGGACGGTGTCGAGTAGATAGCCGTCGAAGCGCGGATTCAGCCGGACAGCGGGCGAAATCCCAGCCAGAAGCCGTCGAGGAACCGCTCGAAGCTATGTCGCAGTTCACCAGGCGTAGATGTGTCACACTCCGCAGTTCACGGTCGAGGCTGGGGGCCCGATGTCCGTACTTAAGCCGCGACGCCACCATTCTCTGTGCGACTACCCAGATGCCCGTCACACCGTACGATCAGGAACGGATCGACGAACTCACCGACCCCAGCGCCTTCCGCTACTGCTCCGGCGAAGAGCTTCGGCACTTCCTCGCTCCAGAGCCTCACTGGCGAGTCGCCGATTTCGGCAGCGGTACCGGCCTCTTCACGTCCGAGTTGGCCTCGGTCGTCGAAACCATCTACGCCGTCGACCTTCGACGGGATCTCCACGAGGTCTCTCGCGAACACGGGATTCCAGAGAACGTCACACCAGTCGTTGCTGATTTCGCGACTCTGCCCTTTCCCGATAACCACCTGGACGGTGGTGTGTCGATTCGCACGTACCACCACGGATTCGAGTCAGCCCTCTACGAGATCGCCCGCGTCGTTCGCCCGGGTGGCCGCCTCGTGGTCGTTGACTGGTCGGCCACTGGCGCCGGCGAGCGCGACGGTCGTGAAGACGAGGAGTACCTGAATCTCGCGACCGTCCAAGCACAGCTCTTGGAAGCCGACTTTCGCATCGTCGAGGCCCACGAACGCCGAGAGACGTTCGTAGTGATCGGGAGACGGCGGTAGATTCGGCGCACAACCGATCCGACGTACCCGCTTACCGTCCGATACTCGGGAACACCCGGATCATCGGTGGCTCTGCTGCTGAGCACGCACGCTGTATACAGCACGACTCTCGAGATATAGCACCGATCATCGATTCTCGTCCCCGCCGACGCCCTACTGGATCCGCCGCTCGTCCGTCCGTACCGAACGAGGCCGGGCTCCGGAGACCGCTCGGTCGACGCCGAGGCCCACGATGACCGCGAACACCAGCGAGATGAGGATCGGTCCGAACGCGACGACGACCGCGGTTCCGGCGCCGTCGACGAGATGTGGGCCCGGGAACGCGCCCGAGAGGAATCCCGCGAAGAGGACGGCGACGAACGTGACGCCGAGGGAGTACTCGAAGACGACGCGGTTCTCGACGGTCGGTCCGGGCGTCATGGGATCACCCGACCGTTCGAAGGGGTCCGTAATCAACCTCCCGGCCGGGGGAGACGACGACCGGGAGAGGCGGCGAGCGCACGGCCGACCGGCCGACGCACGGACGGTCGTCGGGAGCCACTCGGACGGCGACGAGGGGTCCGAGCGTCCCGACTCACTCTTCGTCCGTTTCGGACGGCGGCGCATCCAGGTCGAGCGCGAGGTTCGTGAGCAGCCGTTGGAGTTCGGTCTTCCGCAGGTCCTTTCCGAACCAGTCCTTCAGGAACGAGAACCGCCCCCCGAACGTGAACTCGGAGCGGACCGAGACGCGCGTGTCCCCGTTCTCCCGCACCGTGATCCGGGTGTGCATCTCCTCGAACGGACCCTCGCCGTCGATCTGTGTGTAGCTGTAGCCGTTCTTCTGCTTCCGGAACTCGAGTGTCGTGGCGACGTTCTCGCCCGTCGCTGTCACGACCGTCGTCTCACCCGAGTCCGTCACCTCGGTCACGTCGTAGGTGCCCGCGTACTCGACGATCGACGCCGGCGACAGCGCCCGTTCGACCTCGGCACGGGGGATCTCGAGGAGCACGGTTGCTTCGACGGTTCTCATCGGCTCCGTCTACGGGGAGGGAGGGGTATATACCATCGGCTCCGGCCGCCTGGTTCGCGAGGGAGAGACGGCAACGCCGACCCGAAGGTGGGGGCTTTTGCCCCCGCCGCGCGAGCGGGGGGTATGACCGAGTTCGAGCGGATCGTCCTGCGCGGCGAACCGTACGACCGCGGCTACGACCACGGCGAGCGCTTCTCCGAGGCGGTCGCGGCGAACGTCGAGACCTACAGACGACGGTTCGAACACGAGGGGGTCGACCTCGCCGGCCTCCGCGAGAGCGCGAAACGGTACGTCGGCCTGATCGAGCGGTGGAACCCGGAGTACGCGGCGGAGATGCACGGCATCGCGGACGGGAGCGGGGTCTCGCTCACCGAGGTCGCGACGCTGAACGTCCGCTGGGAGGTGCTCTACCCGGCGTGGAAGGCGGGGGTCGCCTCCTCGGAGACGGGGCCGTCGGTCGACGGCTGTACGAGTTTCGGCGTTCGGGCGCCCGCGACCGCCGACGGCGGCCCCTACATGGGACAGAACTGGGACTGGCTCTCGCCGATCGCGGAGACGGTCTTCCTCGTCGAACTCCGTCGCGAGAACGCCCCGGACGCGCTCTACATGACCGAGGCGGGGATCGTCGGCGGGAAGGTCGGGCTGAACGAGCACGGGATCGGACTGGCGGTGAACGGACTGCTCTCAACTCGCGATGGCGAGGAGGAGTTCGAACGGCCGTACCACGTCCGGTTCCGCGAGATTCTCGATGCCGAGCGGTTCGACGACGCGCTCAGACCGGTGCTCGAGACCGACCGCGTCTGTTCGGCGAACGTCATGGTCGGCCACGCGGCGGGCGAGATCATCGACCTGGAAGCCGCCCCGACCGACGTCGCACCCCTGTATCCGGACGAGGGGATCCTCACACACTCGAACCACTTCGTCTCCGACGTCGCAGAGAGCGTCAACGAGCGACGAAGCCCGAGCACCCTCTACCGCGCCTCGCGGCTCAGGCGACTGCTCGCCGAGAACCACGGAGCGATCGGCGAGGAGGCGATCGGTGGGGCGCTCCGCGATCACTTCGCGCACCCGGCGAGCATCTGCAAACACGTCGATACGGCCCTTCCCGAGGAGGAGTACGGTCAGACGAACGCGAGCCTGATACTGGACCTCGAGGCGCGTCGTATCCTCGCCGTTCGGGGTCCTCCCTGCGAGGGGGAGTACCGCGAGTACGCGCTCTGAGAGGGACAGTCGTACCGACTAGGGCCTCGGCTGATCGACTGATCCCGCCTCTCGGTCCCGAAGTGGAGACCGACGAACGTCTCCCATACTCCCTACGGGACGGGTTCGGCGGTTCGACCGACGGTATTGATGGTCCTGACTGCGTGACGGTTCGACGGCACGCCGTCGTGCGATCGGTACGGGAACGACCTGCGATCATCACTCGTATCCCGGGGCCACGGGGGAAGCCGGCCCGAGTGAGCCCGCTTCTCTGGCTCTGGCACGAACCCCCACCGGCGCTGGGAGGACCCGCTCGTCGACGAGACAGCGATGCACTCCTAAGTGTCCCGTGATCCTATGGTGGACGATGAAGCGGGCCCAGCGACTGTACGACCTGCTCGCCGACGGCGCCGAGATCAACATCGTCTGTCACAACAACCCCGATCCGGACTGTCTCGCGAGCGCGCTCGCGCTGGGTCGGATCGCGGCCGCAGCCGGCATCGACGCCCGTCACATCCTCTACAGCGGCGATATCTCCCACCAGCAGAACCGGGCGTTCGTCAACCTGCTCGACATCGAACTCGAACCGTTCGAGTCCGCGACCGTCAGGGATCGACCGGCGGGTTCGTTGCTCGCGTTCGTCGATCACTCGGTTCCCGGCGCGAACAACAACGTTCCCGAGGGGACGGCCGTGGACGTCGTGATCGATCACCACCCCGCCGAGGGGATCGACGCGCGGTTCGTCGACCACCGCGTGGAGGTCGGGGCGGCTGCGACCATCCTCGCGGAGTACGTCCGGGCCCTGGAGATCGACCTCGATACCGTGCTCGCGACGGCGCTCCTGTTCGCCATCCGTCGCGAGACCCTCAACTTCCTCCGTGGAGCGACCCGTGAGGAGTACGAGGCGGCGGGCTACCTTCACGGCCACGTGGACCAGGGGATACTCCGACAGCTGTCGACGCCGTCGGTTACCGGGGCGACCCTCGACGCCATCGCGACCGCTATCCGCAACCGGACGACGAGATCGGCGGTGCTGATCTCCCACGTCGGCCGGACGACCGAACGGGACGCGCTCCCGCAGGCCGCCGACTACCTCGCGACCCTGGAAGGGGTCCAGACCGTCATCGTCTTCGGGATCGTCCACGGATCGATTCACCTCAGCGCACGGTCGCCCGATCCACGGGTCCACGTCGGCAACGTGCTCAAAGAGGCGTTCGAGGACGTCGGGAGCGCCGGGGGTCACCACGACTCGGCGGGCGGTGAGATCCCGCTCGGGATCTTCGCCGATTACGCGACCGACGGCGACCGCCTGCTGGAGATCGTCGAACAGGTCATCACCGCTCGCCTCCTCGCCGGACTCGACCTCGCCGACGGTTCGAAGGGGTAGCCGATCGGTCCGTTCTCGACGGATCACCGGCCAGCACCGGACGACCGGACCCCTCGTCCGTATCGTACGGACTGCTGTCCGTCCGTATCGGTCGGATCGGTACCCAGCTCTCGATCCCAGCGGTACCCAGGGCCAGCAGTCCGTATCCGTCGTCCGCGGTCCGAACGGTGGACGGTGGGGGAGAGTGTACACACCGCAACCGGTCACTCCGACGGCCCCGGAGGGTCTACCCGCCCCGCACGACGAGCACCGGACAGTTCGCACCGTCGACGACCCGCTCCGAGACGCTCCCCATCGTCGCGAGCTTCTCCCGGGGGCTCTTGCCGTGTGCGCCGATGACGATCAGGTCGATCCCCTCTTCGTCCGCGTAGGTGAGGATCTCGCGGTCCGGCCGACCCCGGCGCAGTTCGGTCCTCGTCTCCAGACCCGCGCCCACAGCCTCCTCATCGACCGAGCCAACGGCCGACGCCGCCTCGGACTCGAGCGCGTCTTCCACGCCCTCGCGGCCGTCGTCGGGGGCCGATCGAACGATCCGGGTGTCGATCACCGAGAGCGCGTGGACCTCGGCGCCGTGGTCCGCCGCGATCGAGAGCGCGTGCGAGAGCGTCGCGTCGGTCGCCTCGCTTCCGTCAGTCGGGACCAGTATCCGTTCGTAGAGCGCCATGGCCGGGCTACGCGACCCGGTCACTAAAGTCGACCCCGTTCGCCGGCGGAGACCCTTTGTCCCGAGGCCTCGATTCCCCGCTATGGTTCGCCCCTCGACCGCCGTGATCGCCGTCTCGCTCGTGCTCATCGTCGTCCCGATCCCGGTCCTCCCGCCGTTCGTCGGCTTCGCGATCGGCGTCCTCGGCCTGTTCTGTGGCCTCTTGCTCCGGCTGCTCGGGCTCTGACCGGATCCGACAGCTACTCGGTCCCGACCCGTCTCCCACCCGCATGGGAGAACTCGACGGGGAGACGGTCGTCGTGACCGGCGCGAGCCGCGGACTCGGACGCTCGATGTCGCTTCGCTTCGCCGCGGAGGGGGCGAACGTCGCGCTGCTCGCGCGCGGACGAGACGACCTGGAGGCGGTCGCCGACGAGGCGACGGGCGAGACGCTCGTCGTCCCGACCGACGTCACCGAGAGCGAGGCGGTGAGGAACGCGGTCGAGGCGGTCCTCGAGACGTACGGCGAACCGACCTGCCTCGTGAACAACGCCGGCATCGGACAGCTCACCCTCCACGACGAACTCAGGGAGACGGTCGACGTCGAGGAGACCGACTGGCGGACGATCCTCGACGTGAACCTCACGGGGGTCTTTCTCTGCGCGAAACACACCCTCCCGCCGATGCTCGAGGCGGGACGGGGCAACGTGATCAACGTCTCCTCCGGGCTGGGCCGCCGGGCGCTCCCGGGGTGGGGGCCGTACGTCACCTCGAAGTGGGGCCTCGAAGGCTTCACCCGGACGCTCGCGATGGAGTACGAGGGCACCGTGAACGTCAACGGGCTGGACCCCGGCGGACGGGTCGAGACGGCGTTCTGGGACCACCTGCCGGACGAGGAACGGGAGGGGGTCCTCTCCGCCGACGTGATGGACGACGCGGCGGTGGCGCTCGCCGCCCAGCCACCCGGGGGAATCACCGGCGAGTCGCTCCCGGCCGAGGAGTGGGAAGCGCGCTTCGACGCGGAAACGAGTTAGTTTGATAACGCTTGCTCCGTAGGTAGCGGTATGCGCGGATCGGAGCGAGCGATGAGCGACGGTGGCTCGGTGGTGGGACGCGACCACCTCGGGGACCGGCTCCACCAGTTCGCCGAGAGCGTCGGGGAGGTGCTCTGGATGACGGACTACCCGAAACGGGAGGTGCTCTACGTCAACTCGGCCTACGAGGAGGTCTGGGGCCGGTCGCGCGAGGAGCTCTACGCCGACCCGGCCGCCTACTTGGAGGCGGTCCACCCCGAGGACAGGGAGCGGCTCCGGGAGAAGATCCACGGACGTTTCGAGTTCGACGCGGAGTACCGGATCCTCCGGTCGGACGGCGAGCTACGCTGGATCCGCGAGCGGGCCACGCCGATCGTCGACGATGAGGACGAGGTGACACACGTCGTCGGTCTCGCGACGGACGTCACCGAACAGAAGTCGGTCGAGGAGGCGCTTCGCGCCGAAGACGAACTCAACGAGCGGATCATCGAGACGACCCCGGTCGGGATCGTGGTCGCGGGCGCGGCCGGGGAGGTGACGTACTCGAACGACCGTGCGAGCGAGATACTCGGCGAGGTGCTCCCAGGACGCGTCGAGGAGCTCTTCCCGGCGCTGTGCACCGAAGGCGAGGCGAGCGGGCGAGAGCGAGTCCGACGGTTCGAACGGGAGTTCGAGCGGCCAGACGGACAGCAGCGGCTGCTACAGGTGAACGCTACGGCGCTCCGAGGGGTCGACGGCACGACCGGTGCGGTCTACGCGTTCGAGGACGTCACGAAGCGCAGACAGCGCGAGCGGACGCTGGTCGCGCTCCACGAGGCGACGCAGTGGATGATGCGCGCGGAGAGCCCCGACGAGGTCGCCGAGGTGGTGACCGACGCCGCCACGGAGATCCTCGGCTTCTCGCTCGTCGGCGTCTACCGGTTCGACGCCGACGAGTACGCGCTGGTCCCCCGCGCGGTCTCCTCCGACGTCCCGGAGACGTTCGATCGGATCCCCGTCTTCGAGGGCGACGACTCGCTCGCGTGGGACGCCTTCGTCGAGGGCGAACTCGCGGTCTACGACGACATCCGTGCGATCAAGGAGATATCGAACGAGCTCCCGGTGCGGAGCCAGCTAGTGGTCCCGCTCGGCACGCACGGGATCCTCATCACCGGCTCCCCGCAGGTCGCCACGTTCGGCGAGGAGGACGTCCGGCTCGCGCAGGTGCTCGCGGCGAACACGGAGGCCGCCCTGGAGCGCGCCGATCGCGAACGCGAACTCAGAGAGCGCGAGCGCGAGCTCCGCCGGGCGAACGACGAACTCGAACGGCTCACGCACCTCACCGGGATCATCCGGGAGGTGACCAGCGCGCTCGTCGGGGCGACCTCGCGGGAGGGGGTGATCGACGCCGTCTGTGACCGACTGGCGGCGGCCGAGCCGTACCGCGCGGCGTGGATCGGCGAGTACGACCCGGCGACGGAGAGCATCGAACTCCGCGGCTGGGACGGCGTCGGCGACCCACCTCGATCCCCGATCGGAGTCGGTGACGGGGACCCGCCGACGCCGGCGGGGGATGCGATCCGACACGGTGAGATACGGGTGGTCGACGACCTGCTCGAGGACCGACGGTACGGTTCCCGACGGTCGGAGGCGCTCTCTCGGGGCTACCGGACGATCGCCGCGGTGCCGATCGCTCACCGCGACCACCGATACGGCGTGCTGGTCGTCTACGCCCGTGGGCCGGCGATGGGCGAGCGCGAACGGGCAGTGCTCGCCGAACTCGGCGAGACGGTCGGCTACGCGCTCGACGCGATCACCACCCGCCTCGCGCTGGTCAGCGACAGCCGGACGGAGGTCGTCTTCGGGGTGTCCGATCCCTCGCTGCTCTACGTCCGCCTCGCGAAGGAGAGCGGCGCCCGGATCGACCACCGGGGGACGGTCGTCAGGTCCGACGGGACCGACCTCCTGTTCGTGAACGCGAGCGGGGTGGAGGGAGCGCGGCTCCGATCGGTGCTCGCGTCGGATCCGGTCGTTGAGAGCGCCCGGATCATCGTCGAGGACGGGGAGGATCTCCTGCTCGAACTCTCGGTCGAGCGCTCGTTCGTCCGCCAGGTGACCGACCACGGCGGCCGGGTCCGGTCGTTCTCGGCCGAGGACGGAACGGGAACGCTCACGATCGAACTCCCGACCGGAAGCGACGTCCGGGCGTTCGCGGACGCGTTCACCGAACGCCACCCGTCGGCCGAACTACTCGGTAGACGCGACCTGGAGTCGGGGCTTCGCTCGCGGTCGTCGAGGCAGTCCGAACCGGTCGGCGACCTCACCGACCGACAGTTCGAGATCCTCCAGGCGGCCTACCACGCGGGCTTCTTCGACTCACCGCGCCGACACACCGGGACCGAGATCGCAGAGCACCTCGGGATCGACCAGTCGACGTTTCACCGGACGATCCGGACCGCCCAGCGCTCGGTCTTCGACGCGTTGCTCGACTAGAGTGCAAGTGTTCGTATTGGCCGGTCGACGCGTATACCAACAGTTGTACGATACGACTTTGATACTGATTGACCAACGATAGGACGCCCCGTGGTCGCGCGGGGGTATCAGAGGCACTCCGTGGGCGGGCGACGGGAGCGTCACCCCACACTCGACACTCGTTCACCGTTTTCGGGCTCAGCTGTCCTCGATGGTCACCGAGAGGAGTCGCTCGGTGCCGCGTCGCAGGCGTTCGGAGACCGCCTGACTGGAGAGGCCGAGGCTCTCCGCGAGCTCCGCGAGCGAACAGTCGCGCGGGACCGAGTAGTAGCCCATCTCGGCGGCGGCGCTGAGTGCCTCGTACTGGTGGGGCGTGAGGACGGTGTCGACCGTCTCGAAGCGTGTTCGCGTGTAGACCGCCCGGGCGGCGATCGAGAGCCCTCGACGCTCACAGCGCTCGCGGAAGGCGGCGAACGCCGTCCGGTCGGGAAAGCGCATCCGGACGATCCAGTCGGTACCCTCGTTCTCGGCGGCCAGAACGACCGCGTCGAGTTCGACCGCCGCGCGGTAGGCGGCGACGTCGGCCATCTCCGACGGGTAGACGATTCGATAGAGCCGACGGTCGCCGGTCTCGAACAGCCGCGTCGCGTCCTCCACGGTGGGGTCCTCGGAGAGCGCCGCCTCGAACCTATCGAGACCCTCACCCGACGCCCAGAAGATGTTCCTGAGTGGTACTGTATCCGACGCCGTCATCTCCTCCAACGAGAGCGAGACGGAGGGCGCGGCACGGATCGACGACTCCAGGACGCCCGACGAGAAGTCGAACTCGACGATCATCCCGGTACCGACGCCACGGGCCGGTATAAATCACCGCGAGAACGGTGGGTCCCGTTCCCCGTCAGAGGCACGTCCCTCGTGGGACGGTCGGTGCTACTCGGGAGTTCGGTATAGCGCTGCTGCCTGAATATTCATGGTTCACCCCACGCCGGCCGTGGCGACCCCGAACCGCCCGCCCGAGTTCCGTTCGGATCGCTCGCCACGGTGTGGCCGGCAGTACCGTCTTCCCCCTCGCGGCCGTAGCCGGATCCGATGCGTCCGCGACGGTGGTCTCCAAGCGCGCTGGTCGAACGACCCGGGCCCGCCGTTCGGACCCTCGTCGGGATCGTCCTCCTTCTCGCCATCCTCTCGGCGGCCCTCCTCGTCGGCCCCGACCGGGCGGTGGCGGCGCTCTCCGTCGCCGCCGAGAGCCGGTGGTTCCTCCCCGCACTCTTCACGCTCTACCTCCTCCGACCACTGCTCGGCTGGCCGCACAGCCCGTTCCCGCTCGCCGTCGGCTTCGTCCTCGGTGCGGTCGCCGGAACGGTCGTCGCGCTCGTCGGCGCGGTGCTCACCGCCATCCCGCCGTACCTGATCGGCCGCTGGCTCGGGACCGACTCCGGCCCGTTCGGTCGCCTGGGCGACCGGGGCCAGCGGTTCGCGGAGGGAACGGGCAGCCTCCGCACCGTCGTCGCCGCCCGGCTGACGCCGCTGCCGATCGACCTCGTCTCCTACGGCGCCGGCGTCGCACGGGTTCAGCCCCGTCCGTACGTGCTCGGGACGTTCCTCGGCGAGATCCCCTGGATCGCGGCGTTCGTCGCCGTCGGCGCCGGGGCCGACTCGCTCACCACGGCGGAGCTCACCACCCCCGGCCTCCTGCCGATCGCGCTGCTGGCGGTGCTCGGGCTTCTCCTCCTCGCGAAGCCGCTCTGGAAACGGTACGCTAGTCGTACCTGATCCGCGGGTCGAAGTAGGTGTAGGCGATGTCGACCAGCAGGTTCGAGACGAGGACGATCACCGAGTAGACGAGGATCGTCCCCTGGACGACTGGGTAATCGCGCTGGAGCACCGCGTTCACGAGCAGCCGACCCATCCCCGGCCAGGCGAACACCTCCTCGATGATCACCGTCCCGGAGAAGATGAGCGGGACCTGGAGGCCGATCAGCGTGATCACGGGGATCATCGCGTTCTTCATCGCGTGGGTGTAGATCACCGCCCGCTCGCCGATCCCCTTCCCGCGTGCGGTGCGGATGTAGTCCTCGTTCAGGATCTCGAGCATCGACGAGCGCATCAGCCTCGTCAGTAAGCCCGCTCTGGGGGTCCCCGTCGCCACCGCCGGGAGGATGATGAACGACCACCAGGTGAGCGTGAAGAGCACGCCGTCGCGGCCCGAGACCGGGAAGAACTGCCACCGGACCGCGAACAGGTAGATCAGCACCAGCCCGAGCCAGAACGACGGCATCGAGAGCCAGAGGATCGCGAAGAGCATCGAGACGTTGTCGGTCCACGAGTACTGTTTCACCGCGCTGATAACGCCGAGCGGCAGTGCGATGATCAGCGTCAGCGCCATCGCGATCAGCGCGAGTTCGAGCGTCGCCGGCAGGCGCTCGACGATCATCACCGCGACCGGCCGGCCGGACTGGATCGAGGTGCCCAGATCGCCCTGTAAGACGTTCGTGAGCCACTCGACGTAGCGCACGTGTGGGGGCTGGTCGAGGCCCATCTCGCGTTCGAGCGCCGCGACGGCATCGGGGCTCGCCCCCTCGCCGAGGGCCAGCCTCGCCGGGTTGCCCGGCGCGACGTAGATGATCGAGGAGATCACCACCGTGACGCCGAACAGCACCGGCACCATCACGAGCAGCCGGCGGACGATGTAGGCGAACATTCCCTAGTTGATGTCGACGTCGAGGCGGTGGAGGTAGTGTTGGTCGGGCCACCACGGGTGGTCGAACCAGGTGCCAAGATCGACCTCGTTCTTGTGCCCGTAGAACTTCGTGTAGCCGGCCAGCGGGACGACCGGGGCTTCCGCGAGCGCGAGTTCCTGAGCCTCGATGAGGGCCTGGTCTCTCGTCTCCTCGTCAGGATCGTGTTTCGCCGTCCGAATGAAGTCGTCGAACTCCTCGTTCTCCCACAGCGAGTAGTTGGACCCGCCGTCGACCGCGGTGTTCTCGCTCAGAAGGATTCCTTCGAGCGTCACTAGCCCGAGATAGCCCCCGCTGTAAGACATGGTGAGCATGTTGTGTTCGCTGCCCTCCGCACGGTCGTAGAGCGTCCCGGCTTCGAGCACCTCCAGCTGGGCGTCGATACCCACCTCCGAGAGCATCGCCTGGATCACCTCGCCCATACTGTTGTACCGGTCGATGGTGAACGCGAAGAACTCGAGTTCGAGCGCCTCGCCGTCTCGTTCTCTCGTCTCGCCCTCACCGTCGTTTGTCCAGCCCGCCTCATCCAACAGCTCCCGTGCCCGTTCGGGGTCGTACTCGTAGCCGAGGTCGCGCGCGGTCTCCTCGTCGAGTGCCCCCTCGGCCGACGGCGGCGACACGTTCCAGATCGGATAGCCCTCGCCGTTCAGTCCGGCGTCGATCACCGCGTCCTTGTTGACCGCGTGGTTGATCGCCTGTCTCACCTCGAGTTCGTCGGTCGGAGACTCCTGGACGTTCATCGCCAGGAAGCTCGGATGGGGGTCCTCGACGCGGGTGACCTGGGTGTTCTCGTGCGCGTCGGCGTCCTCGACGTCACTCGTCGAGAGGTAGTTCGTCCCGTGGACGTTACCCACGGTGAGTTCGTTGAACAGGGTCGACGCCTCCGGGATCACTCGGAAGTGGAACTCCTCTAAGTTCGCCGGACCCTGGTTGGAGGCGAACTCCGGCCCCCAATCGTACTCGTCGAACCGGGTGAGGACGATCTCTTCGTCCCTATCCCACGACTCGAACTGGAGCGGACCGGTTCCCACGACGACCTCCTGTCCGTAGTCGTCGCCGGCCTCCTCCGCGGCGTCGACCGAGACGATTCCCATGTATGAGTGGGCCATGTAGAACGGAAAGAGCGGGTACGGCTCCTCGTAGGAGAACGTCACCTCCATCTCCTCGGTCGCCTCGACGGACTCGATCGGCCCCGCACGCCAGACCTGTGGTGAGATATCGAGCAGGCGTTCGAAGCTCGCGACCACCGCCTCGGCGTCGAGGTCCGCGCCGTCGTGGAACGTAACGCCCTCTCTGAGCGTGATCACGAACTCCGTCGCGTCGTCGTTCTCCTCGTACTCCTCGGCGAGGTGTGGGACCGGTTCGAGGTCGGGATCGATCACGAACAGTGGTTCGTGCATCGAGTTGAGCACCATGCTCTCGGGCACTCGTGTCGCCTCGTGGAGATCCAGCGTCGATGGCTGTTCGATCCCCTCGACGAACACCTCGTCGTCGACCTCGCCGTTATCATCGTCGGGCGCTTCCCCGTCATCGGAAGCGTCGTCCCCGTCCTCCGGATCGTCCTCGCCGCCGATACAGCCGGCGAGTGCGAGCGCACCGCTCGCACCCGCGAGTCTGAGTGCGTCGCGGCGGTTCAGCCGGTAGGTTCGTCCTGACATGGGAGGCGATACCAATTACGGACATATATGTGTTGGTTGTCCGGCAGAGGGGTACACAACCCAGCGAGCGAGCACGTTCTTCCGGTCGTGGATTGCAGCCGTCGAAAGGTGTTTATCCCCGAGTTCGGAATGGGCTACCATCACATGGCACACTCCGAGCGGGTCGGTGACGGGCACGAGAGGAGGGCCGTCGCCGACTCGGAGGCGTGGACCGACCGGTTCGTCGTCCTGCGCCGACTCGCCCGGAGCAAACTCGCGGTCGTCGGCGGCGTCTACGTCGTCGCGCTCGTGATCGTCGCGCTCTTCGCCCCCTGGATCGTCCCGCAGGACCCAATGAGCCAGAACTACGAGGCGCTCAACCAGGCGCCCTCGCTCGCCCATCCCTTCGGCACCGACAACTTCGGTCGCGACGTCTTCTCCCGGGTGCTCTACGGCTCGCGGTACGCGCTCTTTCTCGGGGTCGTCATCGTCGGGATCCAGACGGTGATCGGCGTCGGTCTCGGGCTGATCGCCGGCTTCTACGAGGGCTGGATCGAGTCGGTGATCATGCGGGTCGTCGACGTGAGCCTCTCGATCCCGGGGATCGTCCTCGCGCTGGCGATCGCCGGCCTCCTGGGAGGCGGGCTGGTCCCGTTGATCATCGCGGTGAGCCTCGTCGGCTGGCGTGGGTTCACCCGGATCGTCCGCGGGGACGTAAAGAGCGTCATGGAGGAGAACTACATCGAGGCCGCCCGCGCCGGCGGGCTCCCCGACCGGCGGATCATCCTCCGCCACGTCCTCCCCAACGTCTCGGCGAGCATCATCGTCTACGCGACGCTCACGATGCCGACGGTGATCCTCTGGTCGGCCGCGCTCTCCTTTCTCGGGATGGGCGTCCACCCCCCGACGCCGGAGTGGGGCGCGCTGATCGCGGACGGCCGGGGTGACCTCCAGTCGTACTGGTGGATCTCGACGTTCCCCGGCTTCGCGATCATGGCGACGATCATCGCGTTCAACGCCGTCGGCGACGGCCTGCGGGACGCGCTCGACCCGAAACAGGCGAGGTAACGAATGTCACTGCTAGAGATCGAAGACCTTCACGTTCACTTTCACACCGAGGAGGGCGTCGTCCACGCGCTCAACGGCGTCTCGCTCTCGGTCGAGCGAGACGAAGTACTGGGCGTCATCGGCGAGTCCGGCTGTGGGAAGAGCGTCACGATGCTCTCGGTGATGGGACTACTCCGGTCGCCGCCCGCCGAGGTCGTCTCGGGGTCGATCCGCTACGACGGCCGCGACCTGCTCTCGCTCTCAGAGGCCGAGCTGAACGAGGTGCGAGGAAACGAGATCAGCATGATCTACCAGGACCCGATGACCTCGCTCAACCCCTCGCTCACGATCGGTCGACAGGTCGCAGAGCCGCTGCTCGCTCACACCGATCTCTCGAGGACGGAGGCGCGGGAACGGGCCAGGGAGACGCTCGAGGCGTGCGGGCTGCCGGACGCGAGCCGACTGCTCTCCGAGTACCCACACGAGCTCTCCGGCGGGATGCGCCAACGGGTGATGATCGCGATGGCGCTGGTGACCGAACCCGACCTGCTGATCGCGGACGAACCCACGACGGCGCTCGACGTCACGATCCAGGCGCAGATCCTCGACCTCTTTCGGGAGCTACGAGAGGAGTTCGAGACGAGCATCGTCTTCATCACCCACGACCTACCGGTGGTGAGCGAACTCGCCGACCGGATCGCTGTCATGTACACCGGCACCGTCGCCGAGACCTGCGGGATCGACGCGTTCTTCGACGATCCGCGACATCCCTACACCCGTCTGCTCTGGCGGAGCGTCCCGAAACTCGATACGAGGGCCGAGCGCCTCTCGGTGATCGACGGGACCGTCCCCGACCTGCGCGAGCCGATCGAGGGCTGTCCGTTCGCCTCGCGCTGTCCCGAACACCACGGCGAGCCCTGCGACCGGGTCCAGCCGGCGCTTCGGTCGGTGACCGGCGAACAGACACACGAGGTCGCCTGTCACCTCTACACCGACGTGAGCGAGCGCGGTCCGCCCTGGCCGGTCGGCGGCGGCTTCCAGGGGCGGCTCGCGAGCGAGCCGGCGGAGGGTGACTGACGGTGGCCGAGGCGGATCGCGGAACGGCCGACTGGACGGGAGAGGAAGACGCGCTCGTCGAGATCCGGGACCTGAAGAAGTACTACCCGGTCAAGGGGGGGATCCTCAACCGAAAGGTGGGCGACGTGAAGGCGGTCGACGGCGTCGACCTCCGGATCCGCGAGGGGGAGACGCTCGGTCTGGTCGGCGAGTCCGGCTGCGGGAAGTCGACGCTCGGGCGCAGCCTCCTGCGACTGATCGAGCCGACCGGCGGGACCGTCACCTTCGACGGCGAGGACGTCACCGCCGCCTCGAAGTCGAGGATGCGCGAGCTCCGCCGCGAGATGCAGATCGTCTTTCAGGACGCCGCCTCCAGCCTCAACCCGCGGATGCGCGTCGGCGACATCGTCGCCGAGCCGATGGAGTGGCTCACCGACCTCGACGAGGCGGAGAGACGCGAGCGGACCCGGACCCTGATCGAGGAGGTCGGGCTCTCCGAGGAGCACCTCGGGCGAGCGCCACACACGTTCAGCGGCGGCCAGCAACAGCGGATCTCGATCGCACGGGCGTTGAGCGTCGACCCCCGGTTTATCGTCTGTGACGAGCCGACGAGCGCGCTCGACGTGAGCGTGCAGGCGAAGATCCTCAACCTGCTCGACGACCTCCAGGACGAGTACGACCTCACCTACCTCGTGATCAACCACGACATGAGCGTCGTCCGCCACGTCTGCGATCGCGTCGCGGTGATGTACCTCGGGAAGATCGTCGAGGTCGCGCCGACCGAGCGGCTGTTCGCCGATCCGAAACACCCCTACACGAAGGCGCTGCTCTCCGCGGTCCCCCGAGCGTCGAGGGAGGCCGTCGACGACCGGATCGTCCTCGGAGGGAGCCCACCGAGCCCCGAGAACCCGCCCTCCGGCTGTCGGTTCCACACCCGGTGTCCGGCGGTGATCCAGCCGGAGGACTACGAGTTCGACCAGGCGGCGTGGCGGGCGGTGATGGACCTCCGCCAGCGCCTCGACGAGGACGAACTCGGGCTCGAAGCGATCAGAGAGCGCGTCGCCGCCGAGTCGGGGAGCACCGACGGACCCGACGACGTCCCCGATTCGGCGGTTCGATCGGCGATCCGCACGGAGCTCGGACTACCCGAGCGACTCGGCGACCCCGCCGCGGAGAGGACCCTCCGGGAGGGGCTCGCCCTCGCCGTCGAGGGCGAGGGTGAGAGAGCGAGCGAGCTCCTCGGCTCGGCGTTCGCCACGGTCTGTGAGGAGGTCGAGCCCCCCATCGAGACGCTCGCGGACGGTCGGCAGTGCGCCTGTCACCTCTACGACTGAGTCTCCGACGAACGACCCGGCCATGGCACCCGAACCGTGGGGCCGACCCGGATCGGCACATCCGAAACCGGCACGGGAGACGGGGTGGGCCCCGGCGGATCACGTAACGACTTTCTCCTATGGCCATCGTAGGACCGAGTATGAACGGATCGGAATCCGACGGTCGGACGGCGAGTCGTCGCGAGGCGCTCCGTCTCGTGGGTGGGTCGGCCGCCATCGCGGCGGTCGGCACGGGAAGCGTTGGAACCGCCGCGGCGGAGGAGCCGGACTACGGCGGCTTCCTCAACGACGTCGAGAACTACGAGGAGACCGAGGACCTCCGCGACGAGGAGGAGGTCGCGATCGAGGTCGGGGCGGGCGATCAGGGGCTCTACTTCGAGCCCCCGGCGGTCTGGGTCGACGAGGGCACGGAGGTCGTCTGGGAGTGGACCGGCGAGGGCGGCAGTCACAACGTCGTCGCGAGCGGCGGTCCGGAGGAGTACGAGAGCGAGCAGACCGACGAGGAGGGCTTCACGTTCGAACACACCTTCGAGGAGGAGGGGATCAGTGAGTACGTCTGTACGCCCCACGAAGCGCAGGGGATGCTCGGTGCGGTCGCCGTCGGCGACGTCGAGGTGGTGGACGAGGGTGCCACGGGGGGCGGCGGCGAGACCGTGATCCTCGGCCTGCTCGCCTCCGCGATCGTCATCGCACTGCTCTCACCGCTCGCGTTCGCCGCGTTACTGTTCCGCGACGACGAGGAGTAGAGAGGGACCGTTTTCGAGGACGCGGACGTCGCGGCGCTACGGCCAGAGACCGCGTGCGTCGTGGGCCGCCGCGATCCGGGAGAGCGCGACGACGTAGGCGGCGTCGCGCCACGTGATGTCTCTCGTGTCCACCTCCGTCTGGACCGCCTCCCAAGCGGAGAGCATCTCGCGTTCGAGTTCCTCGTTCACCCGGCAGAGCGACCACGCCCGCCGGTTGATGTCCTGGAGCCACTCGAAGTAGCTCACGGTCACCCCGCCAGCGTTCGCCAGGATGTCGGGGATCACCGTCACGCCCCGCTCTGCGAGGATCGCGTCGGCGCCGGTCGTCGTCGGGCCGTTCGCCCCCTCGACGACGATCGACGCCCGCACCTCCTCGGCGTTCTCCGTCCGGATGACGTTGCCCACCGCCGCAGGGATGACCACGTCGACGTCGAGGGTGAGCAGCTCCTCGTTCGGCAGCACCCGGTCTGAGTGGCTCGCGACCGCCTCGGGCTCCTCCTCGTGGGAGGGGATCGACCGGGTGTCGAGGCCCGCGGGGTCGTACGCCGCGCCGGTGAC
>SKWB01000001.1 GCA_007129135.1 Halococcaceae archaeon
ACGGTCAGACACCACCTGGACGTGCTCGTCGACAACGAGATGGTCGAGAAGAGCGGCGACGACTACGGCGCGATCTACCTGCCGACCCCCCGCGTGAGACACCACTGGGAGACCGTCGAGGAGATCGTGGAGAGCATTGAATGACTAGGGACGAATTTGGGAAAGAGTATATCCAGACCCGACTGCAAGGGGGAGACGAATGTCGCTCTGTATAGGGCTGCTCGACGCCGCCGTGACGGCGTCTTCCCTCCACGCAGAACCGCACCTCACGGAACCCGCACGGCTCGTGCCGCTGCAGTCCGCCGACCACGCGGAGCGCTGGTCGCTCGTCGCCAGGGCGCTCGCGGGGATGAACCTCCTGTTGCTGCTCGGGCTCTGTTACGTCTGGGGCGGGAACTACGCCGAGTTCCGCTCGAAACACACCCTCGGGCTCCTGGTCTTCGCAGTCCTCCTGCTGGCGAGGAACGCGTGGGCGCTCTACATCTACCAGTTCGACCCGCTGCTCGCCGCCTGGTTCGCGAGCGAGGCGGTCCCCGACCCCGCCTGGACCGCGATGCTCACCCTCCACCTCCTCGAGACGCTCGCGCTCGCCTTTCTGGCGTGGGTCACCTGGGATTGATCGTCGATCGACGTTCTCCGCGGCAGGACTGTCTACGGCGTGTGGGTATGGATCACGGGACGAATTTGGGTGAGAACTCGGAAAACTGCTTTTTCACCGTCAGTGTTCGGCTCGGTCGCGCATCTCGCGCAGGAAACCCATGGAACACGACACACACGAAGCGGACCGAACGGCAGCAAGCGACCCGAGTGGGTCGTCACGTCGGCGGTTTCTCGCCGCGTCGGCACTGCTCGGTGCCGGTGCACTGAGTGCGACGAGCCCGGCAACCGCGGACGAGCACGACGACGAGGAGGACGACGACCATGACCACGAGGACGAAGAGGAGATGGACGACGAGGAGTTCAGTCTCCAGATGATCGTCGACGATCCCGAGTCGTACTACGTCGACATCCACACCGAGGCGTTCCCAGGAGGATCGGTTCGGGGCCAGCTCGAAGGCGAGCCCGGGACGGCCGAGTTCACCGTCCGCGCGACCCCCGAGGAGGTCCCGGACGAGGGCGGTGAACCGGACGCGACCGCGCTCTTCGAGTTCGTACTCGACCCGGAAGACGAGGTGATCTGCTTCGACGTCTGCGCCCGTGGCGTCACCCCGCCGTACGAGAGCCCCGCGACCACCGGGACACACATCCACGTCGGCGAGCCCGGCGAGGTCGGGCCACCGGTCGTGGTCTTCCCGGATCCACAGCCGCGTGATCCGGACGCGGATGGTCCACGCACGAGCAGTGGGTGTCTCCCCGGTGAGCTCGCGTTCGTGACCGGCGTGTAGTAACCCGGTAGCAGAGCCGATCGGACACCTACGGTACTCGTTTCCGTCCGACGAGTGTGCTAGTGGCTCCTGGGCTGAGACGAGCGCTGGCCACTGCCTCTATCTAACCTGTTTTCCGCGTGCGTCTTCCCATAGATCCCCCATGACTCCCGCGGTGCGTTGGAGATCGGTTGCGGTCTCGCGGGAACTCCGAACGAATTTGGGTGAGAGTTCGGTAAATCTCTTTTAACCGATCGACCGAAGCTTTGGATGCGCACTGGGCGCAGGATTACCACTATGGAACCCACGAACTCGAACGAATCACCGCGGCGAATCGGCTCCTCACGACGACGGTTTATGTCGGCTTCGGCGCTCGCGAGCGCCGGTGTCCTCGGACTGCCGCTCTCGGCGAGCGCTGACAGTCACGACGACGATGACGACGAGGAGATGGACGACGAGGACGAGGGGATGGACGACGACGGCGAACTCGACGACGTCGACATCCTGAACTTCGCGCGAACGCTCGAGTTCCTCGAAGCCCGGTTCTACCGGGAGGGCCTCGACACCATCGGCGAGGAGGGCCTCTGTAGCTCCGAGCCGCTCCGTGCGATCGGTGGCGATCTCCAGTTCACCGCGTTCGACGAGCTGCGTGTGATCCAAGAGCACGAGGAGATCCACTTCGAGGTGCTCGGTGAGACGATCGAGGACTTAGGTGGCGAGCCGGTCGCCGAACCCGAGTTCGACTTCGGCACCGCGACCGAGGACCCCGTCGAGTTCCTCCAGACCGCCGCCCTGCTCGAGACGACCGGCGTCGGCGCGTACGCCGGCGCCGCCCCGCTGATCGAGAACGCGGACCTGATCCCGCCGGCGCTCAGCATCCACTCGGTGGAGGCGAGACACACCTCGTTCCTGAACGTCCTGCTCGGCGAGAGCGGCTTTCCGGACGCGTTCGACGAGGCGCTCACCGTCGACGAAGTGCTCGAACGCGCCGATCCGTTCATCGTCGGCTGACACGACGGCCAGAATCGATAGAGAGCAGCCGCTTCGAACCCTTTCGGGACCTATTTCTTCACGATCTTTATCCCAAAACGAACAGAAAGCTTTAAGACGATTTCGGTCTTACTTGTGGTTAGGAAGCATAGCATCCGGGATCTTTGAGCACCATTCTCCCCGGACAATCGTCCCGCTGTCGAGACACCCGAAATGAACGAAACACTGAGAACCCGTACTGACGAGTCGCGCACCGAAGAACGAACGACCGAGGAGGAGGAGACGAACTGTCCCGAGTGTGGGGGCAGGCTCGTCTCCGATAGCGAGCACGCCGAGACGGTCTGTGGCGACTGCGGCCTGGTCGTCGAGTCCGACACGATCGACCGCGGCCCGGAGTGGCGCGCGTTCGACGCGAGCGAACGCGATCAGAAGTCGCGCGTCGGCGCCCCGACGACGAACATGATGCACGACCGTGGGCTGTCGACGAACATCGGCTGGCAGGACAAGGACGCCTACGGGAACTCGCTGTCGAACCGCCAGCGCCAGAAGATGCAGCGCCTCCGCACCTGGAACGAGCGGTTCAGAACCCGTGACTCGAAAGAGCGCAACCTGAAGCAGGCGCTCGGCGAGATCGACCGGATGGCGTCGGCGCTCGGCCTCCCGGAGAACGTCCGCGAGACCGCGTCGGTGATCTACCGCCGTGCGCTCGAGGAGGACCTCCTCCCCGGACGATCGATCGAGGGCGTCGCCACCGCGGCGCTGTACGCCGCCGCCCGGCAAGCGGGCACCCCGCGCTCGCTCGACGAGATCGAGGCCGTCTCCCGGATCGACCGGATGGAGCTCACCCGTACCTACCGGTACGTGGTCCGCCAGCTCGGCCTCGAGGTCAAGCCGGCCGACCCCGAGAGCTACGTCCCGCGCTTCGCGAGCGAACTCGACCTCTCGGACGAGGCCGAACACCGCGCCCGCGAACTGCTCCGCGAGGCGAAGCAGGCGGGGGTCCACTCCGGGAAGTCCCCCGTCGGGCTCGCCGCGGCGTCGGTCTACGCCGCCGCGCTGCTCACCAACGAGAAGGTCACGCAGGCCGAGGTGAGCGACGTGGCGAACATCAGCGAAGTGACGATCAGAAACCGGTACAAGGAGCTGCTCGAAGCCGACGAGGCCAGCTCCGGTTCGCCGGTCGCGAGCGTGACGAACTGACCGTCCGTGACCGTTTCCCCGAGTTTCACTGCCGTTAGACCGACGCGTTTAGTGACCGCTTTACGGTTAGTGACTACCTAGAACGCTGGCGAGACGGCTCGAGAAGCGTGTTAACGCGACTCAGGATACTACTATATCCCCCGAACCATTAGGAACGAGTGCTCATGAAGAAGCAGGAGCTCATCCACCTTCACGGCCTGCTCGCAGAGGTATCGAACTACTACGAAGACCGCAGCGGATCGATCGATCTCTCGGGATACGAGGATCTCAGCGTACGACCGACCTCGATTCACAAGTCGAAGACAGAACACAAGCGCGCCGTGTTCGCGCTCGCATCCGGCATCACCAGCGACGTCGAGCCGACGGAGACCGAAGCCGTCGCGCCACAGGCAGACTGAGGAGAGTTCTCCACTCGACTGCGACCCCGTGAGCCGACCGGCTCACTCGAGGAGGTCCTCGAACTCGGGCAGGACGTCCTCGTCCTCCTCACCCGCCCCCGAACCGTCGCTCGCCGTTCTCCCTCCGTCCGTCTCTTCGCTCTCGCTTTCCTCTTCTGACTCCTCGTCCTCGCTCTCGAGGACCGTAACGTCGAGCACTTCGAGGGGGATGTTCTCGAGACGCTGTCCGATCTCCTTCCTCGCGATCCGGGAGGCGTGTTCTTCCCGTTCGACGTTGAAGACCGTCATCTCCAGTTCGAGCGCGACCAGTGCCTCGTCCGCGACGATGAACGCCGGCTCCAGCTGCTCGCCGCTCGGCGAGGTGCGTTCGCCCATCGAGATCTCGACGTAGTTGAGGTCGGGATTGAGCATCGCCCCCGTCTTCGAGATCGCGATGCGCACGGCCTCGTCCGCCGTTTTGACGTCGTACACCGGCACGGCGGCCTCGACGACAACTCTGCAGTCCATCGTGTTGTATCGTTCACGCGCCATCCGTATGAATGTTCCCCGGGCGTCACTACTCCGCGAGAGGCCGCTCTCGCCCGGGGGAGCCGGGAACGAAGTCGAAACGGACAACCGCCTGCCCTCCCCAGACGAACCCGATGGAACACGGCCTGATCCCCGGCGAGGAACTCGTCGGCGGGATCGACCTCTTCTCGACGATCGAGAGCGGTCAGACCTACTGCTGGCGTCGCGAGGACGGGCGAACGTACGAGAGTACCGAACGCGGCGGGTGGTACACCACGGTCGTCGACGGGGAGGTGCTCCGCGTGCGGCAGGTCGAGGCGGGACTCGAGTGGGAGGCGACGACCGATCCGGTCGACCGGCTGACGTACCTGCTCAGACTCGACGACGACCTCGACGCCATCCTCGCCGCGACGCCCGAGGACCCGCTGATCGGCGAGGCCTACCGGACACACAGGGGGCTCAGGCTCGTCCGCGACCCGCCGTTTCGGTGTCTGATCTCGTTCATCTGCTCGGCACAGATGCAGGTCCCCCGGATCCACCGGATGCAGGTCGCGCTCTCGGAGACGTTCGGCGAGGCGGTGGCGGTGGACGGAGAGACCTACCACGCGTTCCCGACCCCCGAACGGCTCGCCCGGGCGAGCGAGGAGGAGTTGCGAGAACTCAGCCTCGGCTACCGCGCACCCTACGTGAAGGCCACCGCGGAGATGGTCGCGGCGGGCGAGGCGCACCCGGAGGAGGCGCTTGGGCTGGGGTACGAGGCGGCACGGGAGTCGCTCACCCGCTTCGTCGGCGTGGGCGAGAAGGTCGCCGACTGCGTGTTGCTCTTCTCGCTGGGCTATCTCCAGGCAGTCCCCCTGGACACCTGGATCAGGAGCGCGATCGAGGAGCACTACCCAGAGTGCGACCGAGGGAACTACCGGGAGACCTCGCGGGCGATCAGGGAACGGTTCGGTGGCGAGTACGCCGGCTACGCCCAGACCTACCTCTTTCACCACCTCCGAACGGGTGCTGCGACCGCCTGACCGCGACACGGCGTTTTTTTACCGATCCCCGTCCTTGCCGCGCGTATGACCGACCGCACCCGCGCACACGTCTTGGTCTCCGGGACCGTGCAGGGAGTGTACTACCGCGCGAGCACCCGCGACGCGGCCCGCGAGCGGGGCGTCGACGGCTGGGTGAAAAACCTCGCCGACGGCCGGGTCGAGGCCGTCTTCGAGGGACGCGAGGAGGACGTCGAGTCGATGGTCGAGTGGTGTCACGAGGGCTCGCCGGCCGCCTCCGTTGAGGAGGTCGAGGCGAGCTACGGCGACCCCGAGGGCGAGGAGGGCTTCGAGATCCGCCGGTAGGGCAGGCGCGAGCCACAGCGTTAACAGCCCGCTCGACGAACCCTGTGTATGATCACGGCCGAACGGATGGCGGCGATCGACGAGAACGCCGAGGCCCTCGGCGTCCCCCGGAAACAGCTGATGGAGTCGAGCGGAAACGCGGTCGCACGCGTCGTCGGGGAGCACGCCGAGGAGGGTGACCGGATCGTGATCGTCGCCGGTCGTGGGAACAACGGCGGCGACGCGTTCGTCGCCGCACGCTTTCTCCACGACTTCGAACTCTCGGTCCACCTGCTCGGACGGCCGGAGACGATCACCACCGACATCGCCCGCGAGAACTGGGAGGCGCTGGAGGAAGCCGAATACGGGACCGAGGCGATCACCGACTCCGCCGATCTCTCGATCCCCGAGTGCGAGGTGATCGTGGACGCGATGCTCGGAACCGGCGTCACCGGCGAACTCAGGGAGCCGGAGGCGACCGCAGCGCGGGCGATCAACGCGAGCGAGGCGACGGTCGTCTCGGTCGACGTTCCCTCGGGTGTGGACGCGAACACCGGCGAGAGCCCCGGAACAGCGGTCGACGCGGATCACGTCGTGACGTTCCACGCGATGAAACCCGGGCTGGCGGATCTCGACTGCGAAGTGACGGCCGCGGACATCGGCATCCCCCGGGCCGCAGAGCGCTTCGTCGGCCCGGGCGACCTGCGAGGGATCGGCCGGGCCTCGGACAGCCACAAGGGCGAAAACGGCGACGTGCTCGTGATCGGCGGCGGTCCGTTCGCCGGCGCGCCGGCGCTCTCCGCAAGCGCGGTCCTGAAGGCGGGCGGCGACCTCGCGAACGTCCTCTGTCCCGACCGGATCTTCGAGGCGGTTCAGGGCTACGGCCCGGACCTGATCGTCCACGACGTACCCGGAGAGCGGTTCGCACCCGACCACGTCGAGGAGGCGCTCTCACGCGCCGAGGGGAAGGATGCGGTCGTCCTCGGCCCCGGTCTGGGGGGTGCGGATGAGACCCTCGACGCCGTACGGGAGTTCCTCGGTGAGTTCGACGGCCTGGGCGTGGTCGACGCCGACGCGCTCCAGGTCGTCCCCGACGTCGAGACCGAGGCGACGCTGATCTGCACCCCGCATAAAGGGGAGTTCGAGCGGATGGGCGGCGAACGTGCCGACGACCCGGACGAGCAGGCCGAACGTGCACGCGAGTACGCCGCCGAGACCGACCACGTGCTGCTCGTGAAGGGGCCGGCCGATGTCGTCTCGGACGGCGAACGGGTGCGGATCTCCCGATCGGGCAACCCCGGGATGACCGTCGGCGGCACCGGCGACGTGCTCGCGGGGATCACGGCGGCGTTCGCAGCAGTGTTAGGGCCGTTCGAGGCCGCGGCGGCCGCCGCGTACGTCAACGGGCTTGCCGGCGACGCCGCCTACGAGGACGACGGACTGGGGCTCACCGCGTCGACGATGCTAACGCACATCCCCGCGGCCACGCGAGGTGAGACCGATGACTGAGCGAGAACTCACGCACACGACGGAGTCCGGCGACGTGCAGATGGTGGACGTCGGGAAGAAGCCGGACAGCCAGCGCCGGGCGGTCGCCGAGGGTGAGATCCGGTTGCGGGACGCGACCATCGAAGCGATCCGGGAGAACGAGGTCTCGAAGGGCGACGTGCTCGCGACGGCACGCGTCGGCGCGGTCCAGGCGGTGAAACACACCTGGGAGGCGATCCCGATGTGTCACGCGA
>SKWB01000261.1 GCA_007129135.1 Halococcaceae archaeon
CGGCACCCAGTTCGGGTTCGGGATCGTCGAGGTGAGCACGGCGGGCGGTGGGAGCGTCGAACTCCGGTTCGAAGACGTGAGCGAGCCCCAAGCCCTCCAGTCGCTGATCAACGCACAGCTGCGGCGACGGGAGGGCGACCGCTCGGCCACCGACGAGAAAGCCGCCGTTCTCGACGAGATCCTCCACGAACTGCGCTCGCTTCGGAAGGCGGTAGAGCACGCGAATCCGGGGTCGAGCGGGACCGAAGACGCCGACCAGCGGGGGCCCGACGAGATCCCTCCCGGGCGGCCTGCCACACGCACACGGGAGACCGAGACCGATGGCGACGGCGGACCACCCACGGGTGAAACGGTGAGCCCAGAGGACACCGACGAGCCGGATCGGACGGGAGCCGATGGCTGAACCGGGGTGGCTCGTCCTGGCACCGGACGAAGAGGTCCTGTGGACCGGCGGGCCACGGATCACGCCCACCATCTCGCTGGCTCTCTTTTCGACCCTCGTGCTGGCGCTGCTCGCCTGGGTCGGGTCCGGCGGCGACGGTCGGTTACTCGCACTGGTCCTGCTGGTGGGCCTTCCGCTGTCGGCCTGGTCCGTACTGCGGGTCGTCCGTATCCGGTACGTCGTCACCGACCGTGCGTGCTACCGGAAGAGCGGCGTGCTCTCGCTGCGCGTCCGGCGCGTCGCCCTCCGTCGGATACAGGACACCTCCCTCCGGCGAGGGGTGACCGGGTCGCTGTTCGGCTACGGGACGATCCGCATCAACGTCGCGGGGGGCTGGGGGATCGGGTTCACGTCAATCGACGCTCCCGAAGCGGTCCTGTCGCTCCTCCGTGCACGGCTGGAGGACACCGCACCGCTCCCCGGAACCCTCGACCAGTGGGTAGCGATCCGGGACGAACTGCGGAGGCTCCGCACCGTCGTCGACCGGCACGAAGGAGGCGTTTTCGAGCGACAACGACCCGGGGACTGATCGGTCGGGTCGTCCGTCGATCATCGCCGACCGCCGGGACCACAACAGCCATTCCGGCTCCCCGTGAGGGAGGGTCATGAACGTCGACGAGGGGAGGCTCCGGGAGGACCTGCTCGCGAACGGGTCGTTCGGACGGGTCGAGACCGAGGCCGGCCACGGTCGGACGGTCCTGCTGGGGTCGGAGGCGGACCGCCGGGCGCGCGAGCGGCTCGTCTCGACGCTCCGATCGCTCGGTGCGACCGTCCGTGTCGATAGCGTCGGGAACGTCGCGGGTCGGTGGTCCCCCGAGGGGTGTGACGGCGAGCGCGCGGCGGTCGCCGCCGGCAGCCACCTCGACTCCGTCCCGGAGGGCGGGATCTTCGACGGGCCGCTCGGCGTCTACGCGGCGGTCGAGTCCGTCAGGGCGATCGCCGAGGCGAGAGTCGTCCCCGAGCGTCCGATCGAGGTCGTCGCCTTCACCGAGGAGGAGGGCCAGCGCTTCGACGTGGGCCTGCTCGGCTCGTCGGTGGCGGTCGGGAATCGCTCGGTATCCGAAGCGCTCGCGCTGGCCGACGACGACGGGACGACCCTGGAGACGCACCTGGAGCGGATCGGGTTTCGAGGCGAGGGCGTCCTCGACGCGAGCGAGTGGGACTCGTGGGTCGAGCTCCACATCGAGCAGGCGACCCAGCTAGAGCGGGCGGACGTGCCCGTCGGCGTGGTGAGTTCGATCACGGGGATCACGAACTGCGTCGTCGAGATCGACGGCGAGGCGAACCACGCCGGCGGGACGCGGATGAACGAGAGAACCGACGCGCTCGTCGCCGCCAGCGAGTTCGTCGAGAGCCTCGAGCGGATCGCCCGTGAGGTCTGTGCGACCGAGAGCGAGGCGGCGGTGGCGACGGTCGGCTCGCTCTCGGTCGAACCGAACGCGCGGAACGTCGTTCCCGGCTCGGTCCGACTCACGGTCGACGTTCGCGACGTCGAGCGGGAGGTGATGGACGAGATCGTCGGGCGCGCACGGTCGGCGCTCGCGCTGATCGACCGTGAACGCGGCACCGAGTCGACGCTCACCCGGTACCGGACCGTCGAACCGACCCCGATGAGCGAGCGGTGTCGCGAGGCGTTCACCGCCGCGGCCGACCGGCGGGGGGTCGACCACCTCGACCTCCCGTCGGGGGGCGGCCACGACACGATGGCCGTCGCCTCCGTGACGGACGCCGGGCTGCTTTTCGCCCCGTCGAGGGGTGGGATCTCCCACTCGCCCGCGGAGTGGACCGACTGGGCCGACTGCGCCCGAGCGACGCAGGTGCTCGCCGATACGATCGCGTCGCTGGCGGGGGCTGTTCCGGCCGAATCCGACTAGGCGTCCCCATCGCGTTCCCGTACTCGGATCCGGTCGTAAAGATCCTTCCTCTCACCGAACGTGAGAAACGCCACCCATCGGCGGTCTCGAGTCGTCCTCGGGGTCCTGAGCCGTCCTCGGGTCCGGCGAGCGGTCGTCTAAAGCTCGTTCGAACGGCTCCACCGTCCGTCGCTCGGGGGCGGTCCGTCGCCGGATTCACCTGTTGTGTCTCTGTTCGACCTTGTTCAGCTCGATCAGCAGTCGAAAGATCGCCTTCACGAGGTTCGACTCCACGTCGAAGCGTTCGGCGTTCTCCCCCGCCCGGTCCATCACCCGCTGTTCCTGGCCCTCGTCCGTGGTGGGAAGGCCCTCGCGCGCTTTCACCTCCGCGATGGTGGAGGCCACGTAGGTGCGGCGGGCGATGAGTTCGACCAGGTCGCGGTCGATCTCCTGGATCTCCTCGCGGAGTTCGTCCAGGTTCATCCCTGCCTCGCGCCCGCCGTCCGTGTGGTCGTCAGCCATGTGGTTCCGGTCCTCGCTTCCCACTGCTCGCGCACTCCCTCTAACGCCTTCCGGTCGCCGACCGCGACCACGCTCGGGCCGGTCCCCGAGAGCGAGACGCCGTCGACCTCTGGCAGCGCCTCGATCGCCGGCTCCGTCGGAAAGCCGAGCGCGGCCGAGAAGGCCAGCCCGTTGACCGTCATCGCCTCGCCGTATCGCCCGGCGAGTGCGAGTTCCTCTACGAGCTCCGCCATCGGGGCGATCCGTTCGCAGGCCGAGACGTCCGCGTCGGCGCTGAACGCCCGCTCCTCCGGCGTCCAGACGAGCACGTCCCAGTCGACGGTCTCGTGTGAGAGGAGTTCGTCGCGGCTGTTGTCGGTGACCGTCACCCCGCCGAGCATGCTCGCCGAGGCGTCGTCGAACGCCCCCGTGACCGTCACGCCCGCCTCGCGAGCGGCCCGGACACCGAGCAGACAGGCGTCGGTCCGGTCGACCTCGACGCCGAGCGCGTCACAGGTCGCGAGGACCGTCGCGTTGGCCGCGGCGCTCGAGCTCTTCAGGCCCGCGGCCATCGGGATCGAACTCTCGGTTCGCACGGTCCCGCCGTAGTGCCCGTCGGCGTAGCGGTCGACCGAGAGCGCGACACAGCGCTCGATCAGGGTCGTGTCGGCGTCGGACTCCTCCGCGACCTCCCCGATCACCTCCTCGCCGGGTTCGAGGGAGACGGTCGCGCTCGTCTCCGCGCCGTCGATGGCGAACGCCGCGCCCCGTCCGGTCGCGAGCGCGTTGAGGATCGTCCCTGCTGCCGGTGCCCGTGCGCGGCCGTCCATGCCGGGCAGTCGCACGACGGGGATTTACCGGTGGCGGTTCCGGAGCGATCCCCCGTCGCTTTTGCCGTGCGGGGCGTAGCCCGGCCATGGAGTTCAGAAGCGACATCTCGCCGTCGACGCTCGGCGTCGAGTTCCGCGACGAGGGCGTCGCCGTCACCTACCTCGACGGGCGGACCGTCGTCTACCGCCGCGAGCCCGAGGAGGTCGAAGAGCACGTCGAGACCCCGCCCGGAAAGGAGGTCCACGTCCTCGTCACCGATCCCACGGAGACCGAGGGCGTGATGGTCTACGTCAACGACTACGACACCCACGACGAGATCATCGAGGCGACCGGCGTCGGCCGGGTGTTGATCGACCCGGACGAGACCGACGAGCTCTTTCCGGGGGTACGGGTCACTGCCCGGGAGGTCTCGGCGGTCGTGGAGGCCGATCCGGAGGTCGCCCGCGGTCGGGTGTTCGTCTTCGCCGAGGACGACACCGGCGAGTTCGCCTTCGAGATCACGGGCGAGGAGTGAACCGAAGGGCAACCGGAGGCGACGACGGTGTCGTCCGCGACCGGGTGGACGTCGGTCCGACGAAGAGAACCCCCCTCGCTACTGGATGTACGTCGGTTCCTCCGCGTCGCAGGTCCGCTCGTGCTGGCGTGCGCTCTCTTTCTCGTCGAAGAGCAGCCCGCAGGCCTCGCACTCGAACCAGGTGCCGTCCTCGCGTGTGGTCTGTCCGACCATGCGAGAGGGTGTGACGCGGTGACACATAGCCGTTGCCCCCACCGCGTCCGAACGGTAAAGTCCGCACGGTGGGTACGACGGGTATGAACGACGTGGAGGTCACGCTGACGGTCAAGGGCGCCGAAAAGCGAGACGCCGGCCGGGGGGTGGCGCGCCTCCCCGAGGGGGTCCGGTCGAAACTGGGCGTGTTGAGCGGGGACACCGTGCTGATCGAGGGGGAGAAGACCACCGTCGCGAAGGTCTGGCCCGGCGGCGGCGACCTCGGAGCCGGCGCGATCCAGATCGACGCCGACACCCGACAGAACGCCGGGGTGTCGATCGGCGACACTGTGAGCGTCAGGAAGCAGTCGGTGAGACAGGCCGCGAGCGTGACCGTCACCCCGCCCGTCTCGATCACCGAGGACGACGCGAGGAGCGTCGAGGCGGCGGTCAAACGTGATCTGCGGGATCGGCCCGTGAGCGCGGGACAGCGGGTGCGGATCGAGCGCCTCGGCGTGGGCCCGTTCACCATCACTCACACCGAGCCATCGGGGACCGTCCACATCTCCGAGGAGACCAGCGTGACGGTCCCGGCCGACGTCGAAAGCGGCGCGGAGGAGGCGAGCGGCCGGGTGAGCTACGAGGACATCGGCGGGCTCGACGAGGAGCTCGACCTCGTCCGGGAGATGATCGAACTCCCCCTCTCGGAGCCCGAACTCTTCAGACACGTCGGCATCGACGCGCCGAAGGGGGTGCTGCTCTACGGCCCGCCAGGGACGGGAAAGACGCTGATCGCCCGGGCGGTCGCGAACGAGGTCGACGCGAACTTCTACACGATCTCCGGTCCGGAGATCATGTCGAAGTACAAGGGCGAGTCCGAGGAACGGCTCCGAGAGCGGTTCGAGGAGGCCGCCGAGAACGCCCCGTCGATCGTCTTCTTCGACGAGATCGATTCGGTGGCAGGCAAGCGCGACGACGGCGGGGCCGACGCCGAGAACCGCGTCGTCGCCCAGCTCTTGAGCCTGATGGACGGCCTCGAGGCCAGAGGCGACGTCGTCGTCATCGGGGCGACCAACCGGGTCGACTCGCTCGACCCCGCCCTCCGGAGGGGTGGTCGCTTCGACCGAGAGATCGAGATCGGGGTGCCGGACGAGGTGGGTCGCAGGGAGATCTTCGAGGTCCACACGCGGGGGATGCCGCTCGCCGACGACGTCTCGATCGACCGGCTGGCCTCCCGCACGTACGGCTTCGTCGGCGCCGACGTCCACGCGCTCGCGACGGAGGCGGGGATGAACGCCCTGCGCAGATACCGTGAGGAACGTGGCTCGCTCGCCGATCTCACGGTCACGCGCGAGGACTTCGAGGGGGCGATGGCCGCCGTCGAACCGAGCGCGATGCGCGAGTTCGTCGCCGAGACCCCGAAGACCGGCTTCGAGGACGTCGGCGGCCTCGCGGAGGCGAAACGCACGCTCCAGGAGGCCGTGGAGTGGCCGCTCACCTACGGAAAGCTCTTCGACGAGACGGGGACGAAACCGCCCTCCGGGGTGTTGCTCTACGGTCCACCGGGTACCGGAAAGACGATGCTCGCACGAGCGATCGCGAGCGAGAGCGGGGTGAACTTCATCAGCGTCGCGGGACCCGAACTGCTCGACCGGTACGTGGGGGAGTCCGAGAAAGCAGTCAGAAAAGTGTTCGAGCGCGCCAGGCAGTCCGCGCCGTCGATCGTCTTCTTCGACGAGATCGACGCGATCGCGAGCCAACGGGGCGACGGCACCCACGAGGTGACCGAGCGCGTCGTCTCGCAGCTACTGGCCGAACTCGATGGCCTGGCCGAGAACCCGAACCTGGTCGTACTCGCGGCGACCAACAGACGAGACGCGCTCGATCCCGCGTTGCTCAGACCGGGTCGCCTGGAGACGCACGTGCTCGTCCCCGACCCGGACGACGAGGCACGCCGGGAGATCCTCGCGGTCCACGCGACCGGCCGACCGATCGACGAGGAGGTCGACCTCGACGCGCTCGCCGGGGAGCTCGAGGGCTACTCGGGGGCGGATATCGCGGCGCTGGTCAGAAACGCCTCGATGCGGGCGATCCGCGAGATCGCCGACGAGTACGGCCCGGAGGAAGCCACCGAACGCGCGGGGGAGGTCGTGATCGTCGAGGAACACTTCGCGGCCGCACGCGAGGAGATCGACGCCGCTCGCGCGGCCTAGTCGGCCGACACCGGCGGGTCCTCGACGACGGCGGTGTCGCTCCCGCCGAACGCGAACGGGTCGGAGTCCTCCGCGTCCGCGAGCAGCGTCTCGCCCGCGGTCACCCGATCGCCCTTCTCGACGAGGAGGTCCGCTCTCCCTATCCCCTGGGGTAAGAGCACGTCCGCACGGCTCCCGAACGCGATGTGGCCGATCTTCTCGCCGCGGGAGAGCTCGTCGCCGACCTCGACGTACGGGGTGATCCGGCGGGCGAACGCCCCCGCGATGAGCGTCACCGAGAACTCCTCGAACCCGATCTCGACGCGCTCGTTGTGTTCGGAGTCCTTCGAGAACGCCGGACGGTACCCGCCGGGGCGGTGTTCGACGCCCTCCACCGTGCCGTCGGCCGGAGCGCGGTTGACGTGGACGTCGAACGGGCTCATGAACACCCCGACGCGGAGCCGGTCGTCCTCCTCACGGATCACCGTGACCTTCCCGTCGGCCGGCGAGACGATCCCCGAGAAGGGTGGCGAACGCTCCGGGTCGCGGAAGAAGAAGAGGACGAACCCGCCGACGGCCGCGAACGCGAGCGTGAGCCAGGCCGAGACGAGGAACGCCGGCAGCGCGATCAGGAACGCGGGCACGGCGTAGCCGAGTGCCCCGGGTGCGAAGCGCATGGTCCCGCTTCGTCGGGAGGGGTTACAGGTGTTTCGTGCGCGATCCGCGAGGAACGGCCTCGAGTGGAGTACGACGGTCGAGCGAAAAGGCAGGTGTGCGGTGTTCAGCCCAGCAGGTATCTGGTCTTCGGGTAGCGCTCGACCAGTGCTTCCCCGCCGACGTCGATCCGCTCGATGTAGCGGTCGAGGCCGAGGATCCGGCCGGCGCCGAAGGCACCGATGGCGAGGAAGACGACGAGGTAGACGAGGTCGGAGTTGACGAAGCCGAGCGGGCCGGCGACGTCCCAGCTTCCGAGGTAGAACATCGCC
>SKWB01000368.1 GCA_007129135.1 Halococcaceae archaeon
GCCGGCCTTGAACGCGAGTTCGGAGAGCGCCTCGCGCAGTTCCTCGTGGGTGAGCGCTCCGAAGAGGTCGACCACCCCGGCCAGTTCGTCGTGGCTCGTCGCCATACCCCCTCGAACGAGCGCCTCCCTATGAGTCTTCCCCGAAACGGTTTGGTCCCCAGCCTCCTCTCCCTCCCTATGCGCGAGAAGCCGACGGAGGAGGCGCTGCTCGACTCGCTCTCCGAGACGCCACGGCCGACGGCGGCCGTGGCGAGCGACCTCTCGGTCGAGGTCGCCCTCGTCGAGAGGCGGCTCTCCGCGCTCGAAGCGGAGGGTCGAGTCCTCGCCACCGAGGAGGGGTGGGTGCGGCGAACCGACGCCGACACGGACGAGCTACTGGACGAGAGCGAACGGCTGATCCGCGACCGACTCGGCCGGGATCCGCGACGGTAGCCCGCTATCCCCGGCCGAACAGCGCCGCGAGCCGCAGGCCCTCGGTACGGATCGCCCGTCGTTTCACGAGCGCGAAGCCGACACAGATCAGACAGAAGCCGCCGACGGTCGCGAGGTCGATCGTCTCGCCGACCCAGAAGTAGCCTCCGACCGCGGCGAAGACCGGCGTCGCGTAGGAGATGAGCGTGACCTGGATCGAGCCGACCCGCGAGAGCAGTTCGAAGTAGATGAGGTAGCCGACCGCGCTCGCGAGTATCGCGAGGTAGGCGAGCGCGAACAGCGCTTCGGCCGACCAGACCGCCGCCGCGAACGACTCGCCGGGGAGCGAGAGGCTGACGAGGTGGAGACAGCCCGCCCCCAGGAGGTTCGACCAGCCGGTCATCCCCTCGGTCGAGATGGAGGGGTCGAGACGCTGGACGAGGACGCTCCCGAGCGCGACGCTCACCGCGGCGCCGAGGACGAGCAGCGTGCCGATCACGTCGCTCGCGAGCAGGTTCGAGGGGTCGGGTCGGGCGACGAAGCCAACCCCGAGGAGCCCGATCAGGAGGCCGGTCACTCCGGTGAGTGAGAGCCGCTCGGCCGGGAGCAGTCCGCGGGCGAAGCCGGTCGCGAGGATCGGGTTCGTGGCGATGACGACCGCTGCGACCGCGGCGGTGACCGACTGCTGGCCGACGAACAGCAACGCGTTGTACGCGCCGATGACGACGGTGCCGCCGACGAGGACGGCGAGGAGGTCCGCGCGGGTCCGGGGCCGCCAGTACTCGACGCGCCAGGCGGCGTAGGCGAGGACGAGTACTCCCGCGATGTCGTAGCGGATCGCCGCGAAGAGCACGGGCGGGAGGTACGCGAGGCCGGCGCTGATCGCGGCGAAGGCGACCCCCCAGATCACCGCGAGGACCAGAAAGAGCAGGACGTTCGTGCGGCCGGTCACGACCGGAGTCGCACCGGAAGCCCGATGAGCGTTGTGTTCCCGGGCTATCGCACCGCGTCCAAGTCCGCGGCGGCCGCGGCGAGCACGTCCTCCGGGTGGATCGGCGCGTCCCGCCACGCGGGCAGCCGGGGATCGGCACCCGGCGGGACGATCGCTTCCGCGTACCGCTCGACCTGTCCGCGTTCGGCCTCCACGTCGTAGTCGAGCCCGTTGAAGGTCGCGTCGGCAGCGTACGCCCGGATCAGCCCCTCGGCCTGGCTTCGGTACCGCTCCGGGAGTCGCCCGTAGTCCGGTTCCACCCCTCCGTCCTCGACCGCACGACTGAGCGCCTCGCCCACCCCCTCGGCCATCGCTTCCAGCCCCGAATCGCCGGCCACGGCGCGGTGTTCGTGTTCGTGAACCCCGAGGTCGACCTGTGCGCTGCCCTCGCTCCCGACGGCCGAGAACGCGTCGCCGAGCGTCGCCACCTCGAAGCCCCAGCCGGGGTCGGCGCGGATCGATCTCGCCACATCCGCACGCATCCCCACCTCCCCCGAGAGCGGGTAGCGGAACGCCGAGAGGTACTCGAGGATCGCCGCGCCGCGCCCCTCGGAGAGCGCCCGGAGCAGCGGTGCGACGAACAGCCGGTAGAGCCGGCCGTAGAGCCGCCCCGCCTCGAACCGGGCGTAGTAGCCCTTCGTGAACCCGAACGTCGAGAGCGGCGCGAGCAGTCGCGGGACGTGCGCCGCAGTGTAGCTCCTCGTGTCCGCGTCGTGGACCGCGAGGTACTCCGCACGCTCGGCCGCGACGCCGAGCGAGAGCCAGAGGTCGGTCCCCTTCCCGCCCTGCCCGTCGAGGGCCTCCGCCGAGAGCAGGTCGGTGAGTCGAGGGCCGTTACACCAGAGCAGCGTGAGCGGGAGATCGAACCCGGAGAGCCACCGCTCGATACCCGCTACCTCCGTCTCCGGCGTGCGAAGCGGGACGATCACCTCGCCGGGATCGACGCCGGCGAGCACCTCCAGCGTGTGCTCGGTCGCCGGCGAACCGCCCTCGCGACTCGCCATCGGGACGATCACCGCGGCGTCCGAGAGCGGGGCGTCGGGGACCGGATCGGTGAGGTCGTGCAGCGTCGCGATCCGTTCCTGGGCGTACTCCATCACCTCTCCCTTCGGCCGAGCGGGCAAAAGGGGGCGGATCGCTCGGGACGCCCGATCGCGATCGGACGAGTCCCCGTCGGAGAACGGATCTGCCGCGGTCGGACCATCTCTGCGGGTCGTCCGAACACGGGGACGCGAGAGGGACCCCCGTACGCTCTCGGGACACGACGGGGCGATCCTCGGGCGGGGAAACGATCTCAGGGTGTGAGAGCGCGTTTCGCGGAGAAATCGTATCACACGGTGCGACTATGAGCTCGGATCCGCATCCTCCTCGGAAGGATGAGGACGGCCGAACCCGGCGACCGGCGGAGGGGCGGAGAGCGAACGAGAGCGTCCCGCGGGTGGAGAGCGGGTCGCACCGTGGGAGGACCACGGGAGCCCGACGCGCGAGGGAGCGGTGGCACCGAACCCGGTGACGGGTCGGAAGAGCGAGGGTCACGACGATGAAGGGACCGAGCGACGCGGATAGGGTTCGACGACGACGGATACTCCGGGTGCTGGGCGCTGTGGGTACCGTCGGTGTGGCTGGCTGTCTCGGTGACGACGGCGACGAGAGCGATGACGACACCGGAACGGACGACTCGGGCGATGACGACCCGGAGACGACCGACGACGGCGACGAACCGGACGATACGACCGACGACGACTCGGAAGAGGGCCCAGACGATTCGGACGACACGGCCGACGACGAGGACCCGGACGATTCGGAGGACGCGGAGGACCTCCTCCCGTCGGAGGTCGACTTCGAACCGGAAGAGGGCTGGAACGACGACCACCACGACGTCGAGGTGCCGGACGAACCCGGCACGATGATCGCCGTGATCGGCGACGAGCGGATCGAACTCACGACCCTTCCGGACGCCCCCTGTGTCGGTGGACCGCTGGATGAGGAGAGCTACGACGAGACGATCGAGGCGGACGAGTGGTCGAACGATCCCTTCTTCAACGCTCTCGCGGGCTTCGGCACCGAGGAAGGCGAGGGGGAGTTCCCCGACGACGTCGCGATCGCCGTGATCCAGAGTTTCGTCGTCCCGGAGATGGGCACGCTCGAACTGCTCCGCCGGGACTCCATCGAGGTCACCGTGCGGGGGGACGCGACGAACGTGTTCGGCTTCGAGTACCGCGAGGGTCCGGACGGAACCGTCGAAGAGGACCTCCCGGCGGGGACGACCGCCGGCGCCGTCGTCGACGAACCGATGATCCGGTGGGGTCGGGACGGCGTGGTCACGGCCGTCGGCGAGATACCCGACGAAGCCGCGGACGAAAGCGACGTCCCGCCTGGCCCGTTCGAGATCGGCTTCCGCTGCGAGGAGGGGTGACAGATCGGTGGGGCGAGCGGGGACGACCGCGAGGGAGCGTGTGAACGGTCGAGACCGAGCGGGTCCGGCGGTCGGTTCGGACGACGGTTCGGTGTACCCAGGGACGTAGTGGGTGACCGGATTATCCGGGTGAGCCTGAAACGGATGGAGAGGCGAACGGTAGTCCCGAAATCGGTCGGAGTCACCGAGCACGAACCCAACTAGTCGCGGGTCGTTTCAGCCCAGAGACCCGCCGACGGAGACGTCTCCACCCGTTCGGGGACCGCTTATCGCGGGTCGATCCGCCCGGTGGCGAGCAGCGCACCGACCACGACCACGAGCGCAGCGAGCGAGAGCGAGAGCCCCTGGAAGACCGCGTCGTAGGGGATTCCCCGTTCGACGAGTTCGCCGACGAACCAGCTTCCGAGCGACTGGCCGAGCATCATCCCGCCGCTGAACACGGCGTACGCCCCGCCGCGGTGCTCGTCGGGGAACGCCGAGAGCAGGACGGCGTCGGCCGCGGGGTAGATGCTGTGGATGACGTAGCCGACGAACGCGCTCACGAGGAGGATGCCGACCAGACCCTCGGTCACGGTGAGGAGCAGGACGCCCCCGATGAACGTGACGATGATCCCCGCCAGGTAGGGCACGCTCGGGACCCGGTCGATCAGGATCCCGCTCAGCCAGAAGGCGGGAACGCCCGCGGCGAAGACGACCGTGAGGAGGTTCCGTGCCGTGGCGGGGGCGAACCCACGCGCCTCCATGTAGGAGGGGTAGAAGTTGAACAGCCCCTGCCAGACGAAGCTCGTCGCGCCGAAGACCACCACCCCCAGGACGATCAGCGACCACTCCGCGCGGATCGCCCCGAGGAAGTCCCGATCCGCGCCGCTCGCGGCGGGGAACTCCGTTCGGCGGGCCATGAGCGTGAAGTAGACCGTCGAGAGGAGCGCGCCGAGGCCGATGGCGACGAAGACGAGCCGCCAGGAGACGAACAGCGCCAGCGAGACCATCGGCGCGGCGACCACCGCGGAGAGCTGTGCGGCGGTGCCGTGGATGCCGAGCGCCCGACCCACCCGCTCGGTGTAGAGTTCGGCGATCAGCGGGTGTGCCGAGACGAAGTACGCCCCGCTCGCGGTCCCCAACAGGGCCGCACCGATCGCGAGCGTGAGTATCGAGTTCGCGAGCGTCGCGACGACCGAGGAGAGGGTGAGCATCACGCCGGTCGCGAGTACCATCTGGTGTCTGGGATAGATCGTCAGCAGGTAGCCCGTCGGAATCCGGGGGATGGCGCTCCCGACCCAGACGAGGGTGACGATCAGCCCGACCGTCGCCGGACCGACACCGAAGGCCTCCTGCAGCGGCTCCACGAGCGGTGCGAAGACCACCCTCGCGAGGTTCACGAGGAAGACCATCGCACAGAGCGAGCCGAAGACGCCGCTGCGTGTCACGGTCGTGAGGAGCGGAGCGGAGGGCTCAACCCTTTCGAATCGTAGGTCCCGCGCGAACGTTCATACGGGTCTACGGTCGAGATACGACGTATGGTCGAAACGGCGCTCGTCGTCGCTGTCCTCCTCGCCCTCGCGATGCAGTACGGGACGGTGGTCTCGGTCCACCGCGACGCCCGGAGCCGCGGCACCGACGATCGGATCGACTACGCCTGGCCGGCGATCTCCCTCCCGTTCGTCGGGTTCGTCGTGATCCTCGCGTTCCTCTACGACCAGGAGAAGGTTCGGCCCGCCGGCCGAGCGCCGGATCCCGGAGGAGAACTCGAAGACGACCCCTGAGTACCGCTCCGACCAGCGGACGAACTAGGGGAGGACGCCGAGTCCCAGCGAGATGACCAGTGTCAATACCACCACGCCCAACACGCTGAGGACGGTCCCGAGCGTTCGTCTGTCTCGTTCCGCTAGCACGCGACCCGAGGTTTCACCCCGAGGTCACTCGAGGCATCTCCGGTTCTCCAGGCGGGAAGATCGGGTTCACCCGCGCATGTAGAGCGAGTAGAGGATACAGGCGAGGCCGACGACCTCGATCAGTCGGCTGACGATCGGCAGCGTGTAGGTGTAGGTGAAGGGGGTGAAGCCGAGTGCGTCGCCCACGGAGGCGGCGGCGAGCGAGAGGACGAACGGGGCGATGGTGACGAGCGCGAGGCCGGCCGCGAGGTAGAGCATCGGCCGGCTCTCCGCTCGTCGGTAGCCGCGGTAGGCCTGGAAGACGATGAGAAAGCCCATCGCCATCGCGAGCAGCGTCACGGCGAGTAAGAGGAGATACGCCAGAGCGGGACCGAAGAAGTGGTTCATCGGACCCCCTCCCAGAGCCGGGCGAAGCGGTCGGCTGGGTCCTCTTCTTCTATCTCGACGCCGACTGTGAGTTCGCCCTCGCTCAACTCGACCGTGACGCGCCGGAGGGTGGCCTCGTAGACGCCGTAGTGTCTCCCCTCCTCGCCGATCCGGGTGTACTCCTCGACGAGGCCACACTCGATCAGGCGGTCGATACGCCGGTAGATCGTCGGGAGCGACGCGTCACACGCCTCGCTCAGGGCTTTCGCTGACATCGCTTGCTCGCTCGCCTCCGTGAGGATCGCACGCGCGTACTCGTCGTCGAGCAGCGCGAACAGTTCGTCGGGGGGCGGCTCCTCACTCACGGCTCTCCCCTCTCGATCCGTCGACCTAAACACGAGGGTGGTTTTCCGACCCGGAGAATCGCTTTCGGCACCGGCATCGCCGTCGCGTCGCGCCGAGTCGACGCCCCGAACCTGGCTCCTCGACCTCCCCGTCACGGGTCGAGGCGCTCCCTGAGCGCCCGCTCGTCACCCCTGAGTTCGACGTAGGCCCGCGCGTAGATCGCGAGCGCGATTATCACGGTGAGCGAGGCGAGCGGGACCATCGCCAGCGTCGGGAGGAGCTCGCCGGGGAGGACGAACGTCGGTGCGGTGATACCGGCCTGCATCGCCCAGATCAGCGCCGCGAGCGCGAACAGTCGAAGGCGGTGGCCGGAGGCCAGCCGCCAGCTATCGCGAAGCGAGGTGAGCGCCCGTGCGTCGCGAACCGCGATCTCGTAGGTGACGAAGAGGAGACTGACGACGAGGAAGAGCGAGAGCAGGAGGCCCACAATGGCCATCAGTAGGATCACTCCGACGAGCGCGAGGCCGGACACCTCGCCTATCAACCAGACGAGCGAGACGAACGGGAGGGCGAAGGCGACGACGTAGAGGACGAAGACGAGGAGGTCGGCGACGAGCGCGCTCACGGTCGCCCGGCCGATCCGCCGGAAGACGTACGCGTCGGGGATCCGATCGCGTGCGCCCCCGACGAACGACCGGATCGCGACGATCGAGACCGGAACGCTGAGCAGACTCGCCAGGGCCGTCGTGAAGAACGTCGCGACGGCGCCGACCGCGACCGGGAGCTCTTCGCCGGGCTCCGGGGCTCCCTCGGTCCCCACGAGGCCGTCGCCGATCGGGACGTAGACCTGTCCGGCGCTGTAGAGGAGGAACATCGACAAGAGCTGCACCGCCGCGAACAGCACGATCAGGACGAGCCCGTTCCGGCTCGCCGCGATCCGTGCGCCGTCGACGAGAACCGTCCGAAAGCGAAACGACATATCGGCCAGTGGAGAGCCGGATCGTATAAACCCGGCGCCACTGTTCTCACTCGGAAACTGACGATCCGACCCGGTCCTCGGATTGCAGGCCGCGGTTCTCACCTCCAAACGTATACGATAGCCGGAGTGCTTTTACACGGCCACCGCCAATCGGTCTCCCGTGAAATCCGTCAGAAAGGCGTTGCGCGACGGCGACCTCGAGAAGGACACGTACGACCGCCTCGAGTGCGCCGCCTGCGCGCGTGCGCTCTCGACGCGAAACGACCCCGACGAGATCGGCTCGGTCAGGCTCTGTGAGGACTGTGGCCGGCGCTGGCGGGCGATCGGCTAGGGCTGCTCCCGAAGGACTATCCGTAACGCCTCGCAACTGGTGTCATGAGCGAGTCACGTCGACGCTCCACTCCGGTCTACACGACCGGCGACCGACGGACGGGCGACGCCCCACACGACCACGGGTCGCTCTACGACTTCTTCGTCGACCTCATTCAGGGCGGCTTCGCACAGGTCACGATCCTCACGCTCCCGGTGTTGTTCGTCCTCGCGGCCACGCCCGTCTACACGATCGAGGTCGGAACGGCGGCCGTCGTCTCGGTGCTCACGCTGACGTTCTTCCTCACGCTCTTTCGCGGCGACCACCTCTCCGCGGGTCGTCGGTGGCCGGTCCTCACGAACCGCAAACTCGGGACCGGGACCGGCTACCGGGCGATCTTCACTCGGGCCGTCCTCCTCTCGTGTTCGCTCCTGCTCGCCGCGTACACCGCGGTCCTCGCCGAACTCGTCACGGGGTCGTTCGTCGCGAACGCGCTGACCGCGCTGGTGCTGAGCGTCGCCGCACTCGTCGCGCTCCCGTCCCTCTCCGCGGACTCGCACCGGGCACGCCTCGCCCGTTTCGGCTACTGCCTCGCGGGATTCCTCCCGATGGTCGCGCTCTTCGCGCTGACGCCGGCCGCCCCGGAACCCGGCCTCCTCGCGCTCGCGCTCGTCGTCCTCGTCGCCGTGGTCGCCGACGCCCGTTCGGTGCTCCGTTCGCCGTGAAACCGGGATCGCACCTGCGGCCGGACCCCATTTGCTCCCCCGGTCCGTAGTGTGCTCGAATGGAGTACGCCGCCCTCGTCGAGACCTATCGGGCGCTCGCCGGGACCGACTCGACCCTGGAGAAGACCGCGCTCCTCGCGGAGCTGTTCGCCGACGCGAACGAGACCCACCTCCCGCTGCTGGTCACGCTCTGTCGGGGCACGGCGTTCCCGGCCCGCGAGAGCGCGGAGCTGGGGATCTCCTCGAACCTGACCCGCGAGGCGATATCGAAGGCGACCGGGATCGGTGAGGAGGAGATCGAGGACAGATGGCGCGAGACGGGCGACCTGGGCGACGCGGCGGCGTGGGCGGTCTCGGAGCGCACCCAGCAGGCGCTCGTCCCGACGACGCTCGACGTCGAGACCGTCCACGCCACGCTCGCGGAGATCGCGGGCTACGAGGGCGAGGGCAGTCAGGGGAGGCGGATCGACGCCGTCTCCCGGCTGCTCTCGGACGCCGAGCCGGAGGAAGCACGATACCTCGTCCGAACGGTGCTCGGCCACCTCCGGGTGGGCGTCGGCTCCGGAACCGTTCGCGACGCGCTCGCCGAGGCCTTTCTGGACGGCGAGGAGGCCGATCGGGAGGCGGTCGAGCGCGCCTACCAGCTCACGAACGACTACCGGATCGTCGCCGAGACCGCTCGCGACCGGGGCGTCGAGGGGCTCCGAGCGGTCTCGATCGAGCTCTTTCGGCCGATCGAGCTGATGCTCGCGGAGAAGTCGGAGGGGATCGCCGAGGCGATCCGTGACGTCGCGGAGCCCGACGAGGACGTGCTCTGGGAGTACAAGTACGACGGGATCCGGGTGCAGGTCCACAAACGGGGCGAGGAGGTCCGGGTCTTCACCCGACGGCTCGAGGAGGTGACTGAGGCGTTCCCGGAGCTGGCCTCGGCGGTACGGGAGGCGGTCTCGGCGGAGTCGGCGCTGCTCGACGCCGAACTCGTGGGTTACGACCGAGAGAGGGGGAGACCGGTGGCGTTCCAGCAGCTCTCGCGTCGCGTCCGCCGGAAGTACGACGTGGAGGAGCTTTCCGAGACGATCCCGACGACGCTCCACGTCTTCGACCTGCCCTTCGTCGAGGGGGCGTCGCTGCTCGACGAGCCGCTTTCGGAGCGACTCTCCCGACTCGACCCGCTCCTCTCCAAACGCGAGGGGATCGAACACGCCGAGCGGCTCCGATCGCGTGCGGAAGACCGAGTTCGCGAGTTCTACGAGGCGGCGCTCGCGGCGGGCCACGAGGGCGTGATGGCGAAGAACGCCGGGGCGGCCTACCAGCCCGGCCGGCGGGTCCGCCACGTGGTGAAAGTGAAGCCGGCGATGGAGCCGCTCGACCTGGTCGTCACCCGGGCGCAGTGGAGCGAGGGGAGGAGAAGCGACTATCTCGGCCGGCTCTTCTTGGGGTGTTACGACCCCGAGGCTGACGACTTCCCGGAGGTGGGGCGACTCTCGACGGGCTACACCGACGAGGAGCTCGCGGAGCTAACCGCCCTCCTCGAACCGCTCGTCACCGGAACCGAGGGCCGGCGGGTCTCGCTCCGGCCCGAACTCGTCCTCGAGATCGAGTACGAGGAGATCCAGGACTCGCCCGAGTACGGCTCGGGGTACGCGCTCCGGTTCCCTCGATTCCTCCGGAGACGCGACGACCTCGCGCCGGCGGACGCCGACACGCTCTCGCGGGTCGAGGAGCTCTACGACGACCAGTGAGGGGGCGCAGGCGTGAGAGCGATAGGCCCCCGGCCCCTACGGCGACCGTGCCCGTCAGACACACCGACGGCATCGAGATTCCCCTGGGTAGCGAGACGGTCGTCTGCGACGCGAACCGTCCCAGGGACATCGCCGCGCTGAGCCACGCCCACGGCGACCACCTGTACAGAGAGCGGCCGGAGGCGCTGATCTGCTCGGCGCTCACCGCCGGGCTCGCGGAGGTCCGGCGACGGGACGAGGGCCGTATCGAGCGGGCGACGCACCCGGCGATCGACCTCGTTCCGGCGGGTCACGTCGCCGGCTCGCGGTCGGTCCTCGCGACCGACGAGAGCGGCGAGAAGACGCTCTACACCGGGGACATCTCGACGCGCGATCGCTTCTTCCTCCAGGGGTTCGACCCGCCGGAGGCCGACGAACTGGTGATCGAGACGACCTACGGCGAGCCGGAGTACGTCTTTCCGCCACAGGACGAACTCGAGGCAGAGGTCGTCGACTGGCTCTCCGAGACGATGGACGCGCCCGTACTGCTCTTCGGCTACACGCTCGGCCGGGCACAGGAACTCGAGAAACTGGTCGAGCGCTCGGATCGGGACCGGCTGTTCGTCACGAAGGCAACCGCGAGGATCGACCGGGTGATCGAGGCACACACGGACGTCGCGTTCGCCTCCGAACTGTACCGCGAGGACGTGACGCTGGGGCCGGGTGACGCGCTGGTCCTGCCCACCCAGACGAGCAAGCTCTCGTTCGTCGAGGCGCTCTCGGAGCGGGGTGCGATCACGGCCGGCTTCTCCGGCTGGGCGACGAACCCCGGGTTCAGGTTCAGGGGGGGCTACGACGTGGCGTTCACCTTCTCCGATCACTGTGACTTCGACGAACTCGTCTCGGTCGTCGAGGCGGTCGACCCGGAGGTGGTCTACACCACCCACGGCTCGGCCGACGCCTTCGCGAACCACCTCACCCGCGAACTCGGGATCGACGCCCGGTCGCTGAAACAGGGACAGGCGACGCTCGGGGAGTTCTAGTAGGGATCATCGTAGCCACCCTGGCCCATCGGCCGAACAGATCACCGACCTCGCTCGATTCGCGTTCGGGAACGGCGGGCTTACGCGGTGGTCCCCGTGATTCTGTCGGCCGTATGGGTGTGCCTGTCGCCTGTAAGAGAGTAAAAGTTCTCGGCACACCGGGCTCGATACCCGATACTGACGTGCAGCCGACAGTATCCGGGAGCCGCGAACGACTTCCGGCCGGCGGCCCGCCAGCGAGCGCCGGTCGCCGACGGAGCCATGGGCGAGCGGGACCGAACGGCGGGCGAGGACCGATGAGTGCAGGACGGAAGCGATCCGGGTTTCGGGTGCTCATGTACAACGTCCGGTACGAGGGGACGACCGACGGCCCCCTCTCGTGGGAGGCCCGTCGGGCGGCGGTGGTGAGCGAACTGCGCCGACTCGACCCCGACGTGCTCGCGCTCCAGGAGCTCTGGCTGAACCAGCTCCCGGAGCTGCGCGAGCGGCTCACCGACTACGAGTGGGTCGCGGCGAGCGGCGCGCTCCCGCACACCGCGATCGCGTACCGGCCGGCCCGGTTCGCGCTCGTCGAGGGGGAGACGTTCTGGCTCTCGGAGCCCGACGCCGAACCCGGCGCCGCGGGGTGGGACGCGACGTACCAGCGGCGGGTGACCCGCGCGACGCTCGGGGACCGCGAGACCGAGCGTCGACTCGTTGCGTTCAGCGTCCACCTCGACCACGAGGGCGACCGCGCACGCCGGGAGGGGATCGGGGTGATCCGGGACCGGGTGAGCACGCTCGGGAGCGACTGCGAGGCGGTCGTCGCGGGCGACCTCAACGCTGAGCCCGGTGCTCCTGCCTACGAGCGGGCCGTCGCGGTCGAGCCCGGGTGGCGGTCGCTCCAGGACGCCGCGAGGGTCGCCTCCGTCGTCGACGGACCCGGAGCCACGTACACCGGCTTCGATGGCGAGGCCGACCGGTGTCTCGACCACGTCCTCGTCACCGACGGGCTCACGGTCGACCGCCTCCGCAGGTGCGTTCCCTCCTGCGAATCGTCCCGGTTCCGACCGTCGGACCACCGACCGGTCCTGGCGGAGCTCCGCTACGAGGAGCCTCGCACCGTGTGACCGGCCCGCACGGGAGCCGTCGCTACCCCGTCTCGTCGGCGGTGGCCGGGGTGGAGCCGACAGCCTCTGGTTCCTGGAGGACCTATCGACTCGGATGAAGAACCGAACGCGACTCCTCGCGCTCGCAGGGGTGGGCCTCGCCGCGACGGTCGGAAAGCGCACGATCGAGAGCCGTCGGGCCGAACGCGTCCCCTACGAGACGGTCGAAGAGGGCGACGAGGTGGCGCTCCGGCGCTATCCCCAGTGTGTACTGGTCGAGACGACCGCCCCCACCGAGGGGACGGCGTTCCGACGGCTCGCCGACTACATCGGCGGGGAGAACGAGGGCGAGGAGCGACTCCCGATGACCGCTCCGGTCCGTACCGGCGCCGACGCCGCGGGGATCGACCTCCCGATGACGGCGCCCGTTCGAACGAGCGAGGGCCCCGACGGGGTCCGGATGGCGTTCTACCTCCCGGACGGGTACGACGCGACGAGCGCGCCGGTTCCGTCCGATCCCGCCGTTCGGCTGGTCGTCGAACCGGAGAAGACCCTCGCAGTGTCGGGCTTTTCGTGGTTCGCGACCGACGACCGCGTCGATCGGGTCGAGCACCGGCTGCGCGAGGCGCTCGACGAGTGGGGCGTCGAACCCCACGGGGAGGCGGTGCTGCTCCGGTACGACCCGCCGTGGACGCTTCCGTTCCTCCGGACGAACGAGGTGGCGGTCGAGGTCCGGGAGGTGGGGGCGTGAGACGGCCGGCCAGCAGGCTTTAGTCCCGCGTTTCTCACTCTCGGGTATGAGCCGCCCCGACCGGGACGACCACCGGCGACCGCCGGAACCGGCCGACCTCCTCGAGGAACTAGACCGCCTCGAACGGACCGTCGAGTCCCCCGAGGAGCGAGAACAGGTCAGACGGACGATCCGCATCGCTCGCAGACTCCCCCACGGCGGCGTCTTCGGCCAGCGGATCCGGGGGTTCGGCCCGCCGGACGTCGCGGAGGCGTTCGTCGGGAGCGTCGTCATCGGCCTCCCGCTCCTCGTCGAGGACGGCGTCCTCGAGATCGGGGCGTTCATGGCCGCCTCGCCGGCCTTTTTCGCCCTCAACCTCGCGTTCGCCCTCGGGCTCGTCGTCGGCCTCCTCTACGTCGCCCGGTTCCAGCGCGTCGAGATCGTGAACCCCTACTTCGGCGTACTCCCGAGACGGCTCGTCGGCGTTCTCGCCGTCTCGTTCGTCACGGCGGCGCTGATGATGACGCTCTGGGGGCGCGTCGACTGGGCCGACCCGTGGCTCGCGCTCTGTCAGGTGAGCGTGATCTTCACGGGGATGGCCGTCGGTGCCTCCCTCGGCGACATCCTCCCGGGCGAGCGCCGACACGAGTGAAAACGGTTATCCTGCCCCCCTCGGTACGGTGTGAAAACGGGCGATGGAGTCCGCCTGCCCCAACCGCCGGAGACGCCGGCTGATGACTCCTTTTCGAGAGCCATGTCGCAGGTCCACCCCCTCACGCGCATCGAGACGGTGTTGATGATCGGTATCGGCGGCTTCGCCGGGTCGAACCTCCGGTACTTCGTCGAGCTGACGGTGCCATCGACGCTCGGGGCGACGCTCGCCGTGAACGTGATCGGGAGCTTCGCGCTGGGCGTCCTGCTCTACGAGGCGCTCTACAGCGGGGCGTTCTCGGACCAGGCCGGCACCGTCTTCGGCACCGGCTTCCTCTCCTCGTTCACGACCTACAGCATGTTCGTCTTCGACCTCTTCACGAGCGCGCCGCCGCTCGCGCTCGCCTACCTCGGGGCGAGCTATCTCCTGGGCTTTCTCGGCGTGCTCGCCGGACAGGCCGTCGCCCGGCGGCTGGAGGCGATCTGAGTGGAGGCCTACCTGTTGGGAACCGGCGGGGCGATCGGGGCCGTCCTGAGACACCTCGTCTACCAGCTCCTCGTCGACCAGGAGCTCCCGATCCCGACGCTCGTCGTGAACGTCGTCGGCAGTTTCGTCTTCGGCCTCGTCGTCTTCAGCGGTGCCGGCTCTGACACCTTCTTCTTCCTCGGGATCGGTGCCTGTGGCGCGTTCACCACCTTCTCGACGTTCTCCTACGAGACGGTGCGCCTCTGGCAGGAGGGCCGGTTCGGACTCTCCGTCGCCAACGCGGCCGCGAACGCCCTCTGCTCGCTCGGGGCGATGGGCGTCGCCTGGCTCCTCGTCTGAGCGGGGACAGCCGGGGGCCTTCGGTCTCAGCCCGCCCGAGAGCGCCGCTCCACCGTGGGCGTCACCCACGCCTCGAGGATGACACCGACGACGGTTCCACAGAGCAGTCCCACCAACGGCCACAGCGCCAGGTCGCCGAGCGCGTAGCCCACCAGGACCCCGGCGACGACGCCCGCCGTCGTCCCGGCCGCGAACGCCGCTGTCCCCCGCCGGTCGATCCCGGCCATCACTCGAACACCGAGTCGAACGTCTCGGCACCGAGCGGGTCGAACCGGCCGGCGGCGACGTTCTCCTCGACGTGGGCTTCCCGACTCGTCCCGACCAGCGCGCTCGTCACGCCCGGGGCGCTCCGTGCGAAGTTGATCGCCCGTTGGACCGGGGAGTCGCCCGCGAGCAGCGACCCGACCTCCTCGGGGACCCTGTCCGCGAGTCCGCCCTGCCCGATGCTCGCGCTCGTAAAGGCCGAGAGCCCCGCGTTCTGGGCGAACCAGAGCGCGCTCTCGCTGCCGTCTCGCCCCTCGTGTGCCTCGACCGTGAACGCGTCGGCCATCTGGACGTTGAACGGCAGCTGGATCGCCCGAAAGCCCGTCGAAGCGTTCCCGACCGACTTCGCCGCGGCTCGCGCTCGCGAGACGATCTCGGGCAGCGAGAGGTAGCTCGCGTGCTCCTCGTGGACGCGCAGCGCCTCCCAGGTCGCCACCCCGTAGTACCGGAGTTCGCCGTCAGCCCGCCGCTCTTCCAGCCGCTCGAACGCCCGCTCCACCAGGTCGTAGACCTCCTCCCTCGACCGTACACGGAGCTGCGTCTCCGGGTTGTGCAGGTAGTAGAGATCGATCGCGTCGATTGCGAGGTTCTCGCGCGAGCGTTCGAACTGGTCGTCGATAAACCCCGGCGCGAGAGCGTGACTCCCCATCGCGAGGTCGTCGACCGAGAGGACCCCAGTATCGACGTACTCCGATGTCACGTACGCTCCGGGGTCCTCCGGCCGCTCGCCGTCGAACGGGACGAAGCCGCCCTTCGTCGCCACGAGCACCGCCTCCCTCTCCACCTCGCTCTCCGCGAGCGCCTCGCCGACAGCTCTCTCGGAACGCTGGTGGCGGTAGTTGATCGCCGTGTCGATCACGTTGCAGCCGCTCTCGAGTGCCGTCCGGATCACGGCTCGGTACCGGTCGTCGACCGCGTCGGTCGGTTCGCCGAGATAGGTCCCCAGCCCGACGCTCGAGACCACCTCGTCTCCGAACCGGCGGAAGTAGGTCCGGCCGAACCCGTCGCCGAACTCGTCGCGGTAGGCCCACGTCGCCTCCTTGGTCGCCATAGGCGGGGTTCGGGCCCCGTCCGCAAAAGGGTGGGAGTCGACGGATACCGACCGGGTACGAACGCCGTCGTCTTCCCGCGCCGACCGCCGTGAGTCCTCCGGTGGGTCCCTCTCGACTACCGGTCGGCCGTGTAGGCGGCCACCACGTCCCTGTATCCCTCCCGGTAGGTCGGGTACGACAGCTCGTATCCCAGTTCCTCGAGCTTCCGGTTCGAACACCGCTTGCTCGTCAGGATCCTCCGCCTCGCGGGTTCGGAGAGGTCGCCCTCCGCGAGCCGCTCCTCCTTCGTCCGCTTTGTGGGTTCGCCGACGCCGCACTGTTCTGCCAGCCAGTCTGCGAACGTCCACTTGTCGGCGGGCTCGTCGTCGACGACGAGGAGGACCTCCTCACGGGCGAGGCCCTCTTCGAGCAGGTAGCGAACCGCCCCGGCGGCGTCCTCGCGGTGGACCATGTTCAGGTAGCCCTCGGTGACCGGCCCCTCCAGGTAGCGATCCAACCGGTAGCGGCCCGGGCCGTAGAGCCCCGCGAAGCGGGCGACGGTGCCCGGGATCGGCGATTCCAGCGCGACCCGTTCGGCCTCGGCGAGAACACGGGTCTTCTCGGTCGTCGGTTCGAGGGGTGTCTCCTCGTCGACCCAGTCACCACCGTGGTCGCCGTAGACGCCGGTGCTCGAGGTGTAGACGAGCCGGTCGGGTGGCCGTTCGCGTCCCGCGAACTGCTCGATGACCGTCTCCAACCCCTCGACGAACACCTCGCGGGCGGCGTCCGCGCCGCGGCCACCCGAACTCGCGGCGAAGACGAGCGCGTCGGCGTCCGGGACCGGGGAGAGCGAGTCGGGGTCGGTCACGTCCGCTCGAACCCCGTCGAAGCCGGCCCCCTCGATCTCGTCGATACCCTCCTCCGACCGGCGCACGCCGACGACGTCGTGGCCGCGGGCGGTGAGCTGTCGACCGAGTTCGAGCCCCACGTAGCCACAGCCGAGTATCGCGGTCTCCATACCCCCGCTTCGAAACGCTCCGTCAAAACACCCCCGTCGCCACCGGAGCCGATCGGATCCTGCTAGCGCTTTCTGTCCTCGATCGTATGCCGGAGGTGGGCGTACTCCGCGAGGCTCATCGGCGCGCGACCCTCGACTTTCTGCTGGACCTCCTTGCCGTCGAGGTCGAGGTCCAGATTGGCCGCGAGCGTGTCGACGTCGAGGACCGCCGTCGTCATCCCCATGAGGAGTCGGTCCTGCATCTCGGCCTCGGCGATCTCGGCGGTCGGTTCCGCCTCGGAGAGCGCGAGGATCGCCGCCGCGTCGTCCGTGGTGAGGTCGGGCGACTCGCCCTCGACGAGCGCCTCGAGTCGCCTCTCTTCGATCCCCGTCTCGGCCGCCGCCGCCTCGACCCCGACTCCCTCGACGATCCCGGTGAGTTCGCGCTCGTAGCGGTCTCTCAGCGTCTCCGGGGTGAACTCCTCCGTATCGACCGTCCGGTCGGTGAGCATACTGGGGGGAGGAAGCCGGCGGCGAAAGGCGTTCTCTTCTCGACTCGTCGGATCGTCGCCGGCGGTCGTACTCTCACGATCGAGGATCGAACGACACCGGTGGCCTGCGCGCCCACGAGACCCCGCTGGCTACGACGATCCCTCTCAGTTCACGAGGCTCGCGCCGTCGAAGCCCTCGCGGTCGTACTCCATCTCCAGCAGGTCGAGGAGCGTCGGTGTGATGTCGTAGAGGTTCGCCTCGCCGACCGTGATGTCGGGGTCGTCGACGAGCAGCGTCGCGTTGTCGAAGCTGTGCATCCCGTTTCGCGGACCGGTGTCGAACACCTCCCCGTGGCCCGAGAACCCGGACTTCAGGTCGAAGCCGTGGGCCGGTATCGCGACGAGGTCGGGCGCGATCTCGTCGTGAGCGCCCCTGAACGCCTTCTCCTTCTCGACGACCCGTTCACAGACCTGCTTCCCGTTCGGCCCTTCGAGCGCCAGCAGCGCCTGCTTCAGTTCGTCACGGGTCTCCTCGTACTCCTCCTCCGGGACGCTTCCTCTCGGTTCGCGCCCCTCTAAGTTGATGTAGAACCGGCCCGGGATGAGCGAGTACGCCCGGGTCTCGTTGGCGATGTCGCCGAGTTCTTCGTGCTCGTCCTCCGAAAAGGAGAGCCACCCTTCCTCGGCGAGCCACTGGTTGAAGTGGACCTCGTAGTCGAGCGTCGTGAAGCCGTGGTCGCTCGCGACGACCATCGTCACGTCGTCGGCGAGTAGCTCCCGTAGCTCGCCGAGGTAGGCGTCGAGTTTGCGGTAGAACTCCAGGAACTCCTCCCTGTACTCGCCGTCGCGCTCGTAGTCGCGGAAGAGGAAGTGGTTGACCCTGTCCGTGGTCATGAAGACGCCGAAGAAGAGGTCCCAGTCGTCCTCGCCGATGTAGTGTTTGAACGAGGCGAAACGGGCGTCGAGCGTCTCGTGGGCGTCCTCGACGAACTCGGTCTTGTCCTCGTCGTGGCCGAGACGGGCGTTCACGTCGATCCGGTAGCCGTACTCCGTGAGCGTTCGCTCTAGCTCCTCGGGCACCGCCGCCTTCTCGACGCTCGGGGAGAGAAAGCCCGAGACCATCCGCTGGAGGTTCCGCTGCGGGGGGAAGGTGACGGGGACGTTCATCACCGTCGCGTTCCGACCGGCGTCCGTGACCCGGTCCCAGACGCGGGTCGCCTGTACGTCCCGTCCCATCGGGACGTAGGTCTCGTAGGAGCCGACTTCGCGGTCCTGGAAGCCGTAGACGCCCGTCTCACCGGGGTTGACGCCGGTCGTGAGCGACGGCCAGCAGGCGCTCGACTCCGGCGGGATGATGCTGTCTATCGCCCCGGAGCTACCCTCCTCCGCGAGCGCCGTCAGGTTCGGAAACGTCTCCGGTTCCTCCTCGATCAGACTGAACGGCACACCGTCGATACCGAAGAAGGCGACGCGCGGGGAGTCGTCACCACGCAACCGGTCGAACAGACCCATGGAGGCCTTTACTGGCGTCTGCTACAAGAAGCTTCGTCTCCGCACCTGCGTGCTCAATCGGCCGTTTCGGGCCCGCTCGCCGCCCCTTCTCCCTCCATCTCGGGGGTGAAGTTCGTCGGGACGACCGTCGGGTGGGCGATGCCGGGACGGGGGTGGTCGCTCGTGGCCATCACGGGAGGACCTATCCGCTCCACCCCCAAAAGATTACCCATAATTATAATACATCCGATCGGGGCGAGGAATTACCCCCGTGTATCGGCCGGGCTTCCGTCGGTCGGTTCTCAGCCGAACTGCTCGGTGTAGAGCTCCTGGGAGTGTTCGATCGCGTCGAGCGCCGCCTCGCGGTCCTCCCAGCCGAGGGTCTCGACCTCCTTGCCCTCCTCTAAGTTCTTGTACGTCTCGAAGAACTCGTCTATCTCGTCTCTGGTGTGCTGTGGGAGGTCGGAGAGGTCGTCTACGTGGTCGAAGCGTGGGTCCTCCTCGGGTACGGCGATCACCTTGTCGTCCTGCTCGCCGTCGTCGTCCATCTTCATCAGCGCGACCGGCCGGGCCTCGATCACACAGCCGGGGAACGTCGAGTCCTCGACGAGCACGAGCACGTCGAACGGGTCGTCGTCGTCGTACCACGAGCGCGGGATGAAGCCGTAATCACCCGGGTAGTGGACGTTCGAGTGGAGCACGCGGTCGAGGACGACTGCCGGGATGTCCTTGTCGTACTCGTACTTGTTCCGGTCGCCTTTCAGACACTCGACGACGGCGTAGATCGACTCGGGTGCGTCCGGCCCGGTCTCCAGGTCTTCCCACAGGTTTGTCATGCGTCCGTTCGTGCGATCAGTAGGAAAAAAGCCCTTTCGACCTCTCACCGCCGGAGGCGGTTTCTGTCGGTATGAACGGGTAATACAAGCCCGCTCAGAGTGGGCGGCTTGCCAACTGTTAAATAGGTAGACAGCATCCTATCTACTGATGTCAGAGGCACAAGCAGTTCCGGGCACAGAGCAGACCGCACACGACCTGACGGCGTTCCAACACAACATCCTCGTCATCCTCTCGGAGGAGGCGATGTACGGGCTGGCGATCAAGCGCCAGCTAGAGGAGTACTACGGCGCCGAAGTGAACCACGGTCGGCTCTACCCCAACCTCGACGACCTCGTCGAGATGGGCTACGTGGAAAAGAGCGAACTCGACAAGCGGACCAACCAGTACGAACTCACCGACGACGGCTACGAGGTCGTCCTCGGCCAGCTCGACTGGGTCCTCTCGAAGCTCGTCATCGACGGCGACAGAGCCGAGGACGTCCGCTCGCTCATCGACGCACAGCTGTAGAACAGACGACATCACTCGGCTTCTTTCGCGGCCTCGACCACCAGCGCGAGCGAGCGCTCTACCGCCGCCCGCTGGTCCGCACTCGGCCAGGCGTTGCGCACGAAGTAGTCGGTGAGGAACTCCTCGCGCTCTCGCTCGCCCGCCGTCTCCATCCGCCTGGCGTAGTGGTTGCCCATGAAGTCGGCGAACGCCTCGGCGTTCTCGCCGTGGACCTCGCCGTAGTCCGCTCTCACCCGTTCCGCGAGCGCGCGGTTGTGCGCCTCGACCGACGGCCAGTCCTCGGGGTCGGCCGCGCCGGTGAGCCGAATCTCGACCGCCCGGTCGATCTCCTCGATCCGTTCCGGGTGGACCACACCCGCCACCTCCCACTCCTCGGGGTGGAGCACCAGCACCTCGTCCTCGCCCTCCTCCCTGATCCTCGTCCTGAAGCCACGGTCGGCGAGCAGCTCCTCTCGCTCCTCGCGGTAGGCCGCCGCCTCGTCCTCGTCGACCGCCGCACGCGCGAGCCGCGTCAGCCGCTCGACTCGCGAGACCACCTCCTCCTCCAGCTCCTCGTCCCCCTCAGCCATCGTCCAGTGCCTCGTTCGCCAGTTCGTCCGCGCGGCGGTTGATCTCGCGCGGAACGTGCTCGATCGACCACCGGTCGAACCCCGAGAGCAGTTCACGGACCCGGACCCGCCGTTCCCGCAGCTCCGGATCGTTCGTGTTCCACTCGCCCCTGACCTGTTTCACGATCAGTTCGGAGTCCCCGCGGAGGTCCACCTCGTCGAAGCCGTACTCGTGTGCCGCGGAGAGCGCGCGAACGAGCGCCTCGTACTCCGCGCGGTTGTTCGTCGTCGTCCCCAGTCGTTCGCCCCCTTCGGCGACGATCCCACCCGAGGAGACGAGCACCCACCCTGCGGCGGAGGGTCCGGGGTTCCCGCGACACGCCCCGTCGAAGTAGGCGTGGACGCGCCCGCCCTCCTCGCGCAGGAGCGCCTCGATGTCCTGTGGGCGCTTTCCCTGGATCACGATCGTCCCGTCGTAGGCGACCGCCACCGCCTCCCCGTGTTCGGCCCGCCAGAGTTCGTGGTCGGTGTTGCCGGGGTGGACCTCCGCGCCCGCCTCGCGCAGGCGCTCTGCGGCCACCTCCGGATCACAGTCGACGGTCGGCATTGAGCCGAGGTCACCGGTACTCGGATATAACGGCTTTGGTATGTGTTCGGGGCTGAAAGCCCCCCGATACCGCCGCAGTCGGGCGGTTTCTCCGATCGGGTTGGCGAATCCTGTCGCCTGGTTCACGACACAGTTCGAACCGAGGGTTTAAGTGTTTTGGTAGTACTACTATTTAAGTGCGATGACACGGTCCACCCGACAACGGGAGCGCGAGCGTGAGACGCAGCAGACCAGCGAGGACGAGGGGGTTCGGGCCTGTCCCGAGTGTTCGTCCGAAGACCTGGTGAAGAGCTCGGACAGGGGTGAGCTCGTCTGTGATGACTGTGGGCTCGTCGTCGAGGAGGGATCGATCGACCCGGGTCCGGAGTGGCGGGCGTTCAACCACCAGGAACGCCAGCAGAAGTCGCGTGTGGGGGCGCCGACCACCCAGACGATGCACGACAAGGGGCTCACCACCACCATCGACTGGAAGGACAAGGACGCCTACGGTCGCTCTATCTCCTCGAAGAAACGAAGCCAGATGCACCGACTGCGAAAGTGGCAGGAGCGGATCCGGACGAAGGACGCCGGCGAGCGCAACCTGCAGTTCGCGCTCAGCGAGATCGACCGGATGGCGAGCGCGCTCGGGGTACCGCGCTCGGTGCGCGAGGTCGCCTCGGTCATCTACCGCCGCGCGCTCAAGGAGGACCTCATCCGCGGGCGGTCGATCGAGGGCGTCGCCACATCGGCGCTCTACGCCGCCTGCCGGAAGGAGGGGATCCCGCGCAGTCTCGAGGAGATCAGCGAGGTCTCGCGTGTCGAGCGCAAGGAGATCGGCCGGACATACCGGTATATCTCCCAGGAGCTCGGCCTCGAGATGCGTCCAGTCGACCCGAAGAAGTACGTCCCCCGGTTCTGCTCCGAACTCGAACTGAGCGAAGAAGTCCAGTCGAAGGCCAACGAGATCATCGAGACGACCGCCGAACAGGGACTGCTCTCGGGCAAGTCCCCGACCGGCTACGCGGCCGCGGCGATCTACGCCGCGTCGCTGCTCTGTAACGAGAAGAAGACCCAGCGCGAGGTCGCCGACGTCGCGCAGGTGACCGAGGTCACGATCCGGAACCGGTACCAGGAACAGATCGAAGCGATGGGCATCCACAGCTAGCGCTCCACCCCGCAGACCGGTTTTTTCCGAGACAGCGTCCCCGAGTCGGTGAGCGACGGCTCTCCCCAGCGGCCCGGGGCGAACGTTCAAACCCACCCGCCTCCTTCACCCACCAATGCGTCTCGACGAGTTCGTGGAGGGGCTCGAGACCGACGAGCGCGCCGAGATGCGTCGGCTCGCCCGCGAGAAGTCCTACGCGATCACCGACTACCTCACCGACTTCGAGTCGCGGTTCGAGTCGGTCGTCTCGGGCGACTCGCTCTTCGGCAGCGTCTCGCCCTCGATCTTCGTCGGGCGGTCGTCCTATCCGAACGTCTCGACGGGGCTGCTCTCGCCCGTCGGGGACGAGGACCGCGCGACGGAGTACGTCACCTCCGGGGAGTGGTACGACCAGGGGATCGGGATCGAGGACGTCTACCAGTACCGCTCCGGACTGCTGAACTCGACGCGCTCGGCGCGCGTGAACGTCGAGGACGTCTGGGACGGGTTCGTCGGCGTCC
>SKWB01000034.1 GCA_007129135.1 Halococcaceae archaeon
AGATCGGCGTGAACGCGACGTAGGACTCGTCGGCGGTTTCCTGATACCGCGAGAGCACCTCGCTCGCTCGCGCTCGGTTCTCCAGGAGGAAACGCGTCGCCGCCTCGAACTCACCGGCCTCGTAGAGCTCGGTGTTCGAGACCAGCTCGATCGGGACACCGAGTTCCTCCGCGCCGCGCCCGATCAGGTTCGAGAAGTGTGTGCCGTAGCTCTCACAGCAGCCGAACGGGTCCGGGATGTCGGTGTAGGGGGCACCGAGGTTCCGTCCGAGAGCGCCGGCGTCGACGTCCCCCAGATCGGCGAGCGAGCCGTCGAGGTCACAGAGCGTCCGCGGGAGCTTCCGTAACGGGTCGCGGTCGTCGGCGGTGAACACCTGTCGCACCTCGTGGCCCCGCTCACGGAGCGCCTCGGCGACGTAGTAGCCGCGCATCACCTCGTTCATGTTCCCGAGGTGCGGGACGCCCGAGGGGGAGATGCCGCCTTTCACGACGATCGGTTCGTCGGACTCGCGCTCGCCGCTCTCGGTCTCCGCCGTCACGCGTTCTTCGATCCTGTCCGCGACCTCGTCGGCCCAGAAGACGTGTCGGTCCTCGCTCTCGCCGAGGACGTAGGGGGAGTCGCTCATTCGCCGTCGACCCAGTAGGTCGGTTCTGCTCCCATCCCCTCCGGGATCACGTCGGTGCCGTCGTGGTCGCCGTATCGCACGGCGGCGGCGATCCGGTCGGGGTCGGTCCCGTCGAGGACGATCGTTCGCATGCCCGATCGCTCGATCACCTTCGCCGCGAGCAGGTCGACCGGCGCCGAGGCGCCCGCGTTCATCTCGATACCGGCGATCACGTCGACGAGCTCGCCAGGGGTCAGCCGGTCGAACCGCGTCGCCTCGCCGTCCTCGTTCGGGTCGGCGTCGAACACGCCGGGGACGCTCGTCGCGTAGACGAGCAGGTCCGCACCGACGTACTCCGAGAGCGCGGCGGCGACGGCGTCGGTCGTCTGCGCCGGCGTGACCCCACCCATCACGCAGACGTCGCCGCGTCGGATCGCCTCGCCGGCGTCCTCGTACGTTCGCGCGGGCGACGGGACGACCTGGTCCCCGAGGGCGGCGATCAGCAGCCGTGCGTTCAGTCGCGTCGCCCCGATCCCGATCTCGTCGAGTTCGATCTCGTTCGCGCCGAGCGCCCGGGCGGCCCCGATGTACTCCCGGGCGACGCCGCCGCCCCCGACGACAGCGCCGACGGCGACGCCCTCCGCGGCGAGCTCCTCGACGACGGACGCGTGTGCCGCGACGCGTCCGGACCCGAGATCGGGCACGAGGACGCTTCCACCCACAGAGATCACGACTCTCATTGAGAGCGCGTAGCCCGGAGTCTCCCTTAAGGGTTGTCACCGCCACCGACGACACCTACAAGTGCGCGAGCGACGACCTCCCCGCATGAACGTACTCGGCGTCGTCGGTCCCTCCGACTCGGGGAAGACGACCCTCGTCGAACGGCTCACCGAACGGCTCTCCGAGGAGGGTCGGGTCGGGACGGTCAAACGGATGACTCACGCCCCCGAGGTCGACACCGAGGGGAAGGACACCGCACGGCACCGCGCGGCCGGGGCCGACGTCACCTACGGGCTGACCGACGAGGAGGGCTGGTTCGCCACCGGCGAGGAACTCTCGCTCCCGGAGGCGCTCGACCGACTGGCGCCCGACTACGACTACGCGCTCGTCGAGGGCTTCTCGGAGGCGCGGATCCCACAGGTCGTCCTCGGCGGGCGCGAGCACGCGGGCGAGGCGCTCGTCGAGGCGGAGACGGCCGACGACGTGGATCTGGATGACGTGATCGACGCGCTCTCCGGAACCGGGCCGTACGTCACCCTCGAGACGCTCGTGGCACGCGCGAAACGCTCGCCGCGGGCGGACCGGGCGGGTGCGATCGCGACCTTCACCGGACGCGTCAGGGAGCGCGACAGCGAGGAGGACGACCCCACGGAGTTCCTCGAGTTCGAGACGTACGAGGGGGTCGCCGAGGACCGCATGCGGGCGATCGAGACGGAGCTCGGAGCGCGCGACGGGGTCTACGAGGTCCTCAGCCACCACCGAACGGGAGTCGTCGCCTCGGGCGAGGACATCGTCTTCGTGGTCGTCCTCGCCGGTCACCGCGAGGAGGCGTTCCGAACCGTCGAGGACGGGATCAACCGCCTCAAGGACGAGGTGCCGATCTTCAAGAAGGAGGTCACGATCGACGAGGAGTTCTGGGTCCACGCTACCTGACCGGTCGATACACGAGAAAGACCGAGAAACAAACGTCCGACGGCCGTTGCCGGGGACCGGTCGCTCTGTCGACCCAGTATTCGGAACGAAGCGTTCTCAGGCGATAATAAAACGTCTGCGCCGGTTTAAACACTTGCTAAACGTATCGTTTTACGACAGTTTCTACGAATCCGACCGAAGTAAACCTAATCTTCCCGATGGTATAAGAGCATACGAAAAAGAGCGCCAGTGACTCACAATGAGCACCTCCGCACACCCCAGCCAGAACAGCAAGGAAGCGCGACTGAAGCGGTACCTGGCCGAGCAGGCCGCCGACGGCGAACTCTACTTCAAGGGGAAGTTCATCGCCGACGACGTCGGCCTGTCGCCGAAGGAGATCGGCGCGTTGATGGTGAAGCTCTCCGATTCAGCGACGGATTTAGAGATCGAGAAGTGGTCGTACACGAGCGCGACCACCTGGCGCGTCTCCTCCACGTGAGCCCCACCGGCCCGCTGCTAAGGGTTAATGAGCCTGCGCGCTAAGGCAGGGTAGATGCAGCAGCCGGAGCCGCCCGACGACGGTCCACCGCTCTCCGCGCTCTCCGACGTCTTCTGGGTCTACGAGGTCGGCCGAGACGGCGAGGAGCTCCGGTACTACGGCGAGCCGATCGTCGACGGCCGGACGCTGATGCGGGAGCTCTGGCCCGTCTTCCGCGAGTCGGGCTACGAGATCCGGCTCACGCGCGACCACGGGGAGTGGCTCCTGGTCGCCGAGCCGGTCTCGCTCGGCGTCGAGGGGATCCCGTGGACGCACCTGATCCTCTTCGCGCTCACCGTCGCCTCGACGCTCTTCGCCGGCTCGCTCTGGTACCACTACGACCCGTTCTCGCTCGAAGCGCTACAGGCGTGGCCCTTCACGGCCGCCGTCCTCGGGGTGCTCGCGGTCCACGAGCTCGGCCACTACGTCATGGGCCGCTACCACAAGGTACAGGTCTCGTTGCCGTATTTCATCCCGATCCCGACGCTGATCGGAACGATGGGCGCGGTGATCAAGATGAAGGGACAGATCCCCAGTCGTCGGGCGCTGTTCGACATCGGCGTCGCGGGCCCGCTCGCGGGTCTGGCCGCCACGATCGTCGTCGCGGTGATCGGTCTCCACCTCCCGCCGGTGACCGCCCCGCAGGAGCTGGTCGCCGACCCCGACGCCGGCGTCTACATCGAACTCGGCTATCCCCCGCTGCTCGAGTTCCTCGCCTGGCTGTTCGACCGCCCGCTTCACTACGACGACCCCGCGGTGGCGGTGAACCCCGTCGTCGTCGGCGCGTGGGTCGGGATGTTCGTCACCTTCCTCAACATGATCCCCGTCGGACAGCTCGACGGCGGGCACATCACCCGTGCGATCCTCGGCGAGGACGCCGATCGGATCTCCGCGTTCGTCCCCGTGGTGCTCTTCTCGCTCGCTGGCTACCTCTACTACCTCGCGGGGGTTCCGGGTGACGCCGCGTTCATCTGGGCGTTCTGGGGCTTTCTCGCGCTCGTCGTCGGGTTCATGGGTTCAGCTCAACCGATCGACGACGCCGAACTGGGGAGGGGGAGAGTCGCCGTGGGCGTGCTCACCGTGGTCCTCGGGCTGCTCTGTTTCACCCCGGTTCCGATACAGGTCGTCGGGTGACGGAGGTCGTTCGTGGGTCTGTCAGCTCACTCGTGGGTATAGCCCCGATCCGCGAGCGGGTCGCCGTCCATCGTGATCCCCTCACCGGTCGTCTCCCCGATCACGCTGATCGGTGTCCCCGTCCCCGATCCGACCGCCTCGAGACGCTCGTCGGGGATCGTGAACACCAGTTCGAAGTCCTCGCCGAAGGTGACGGCCAGCTCCTCCGCGCGCTCCGGGGCGAACTCGTACAGCGCGTCGTCGATCGGGAGCGCCTCGCGCTCGATCGCGAAGCCACAGCCGCTCGCCTCCGAGAGCTGGTGGAGCGACCGGGCGAGGCCGTCGCTCGAGTCCATCATCGCGCTCGCCCGTCCGGCGAGCGCCCTGCCGGCTTCGACTCGGGGTGTGAACCGAAACAGCTCGTTGCCTCGGTCTCTCTCCCCGGTCTCGAACGCTTCCAGTCCCGCCGCACTCCGCCCGAGCGTTCCGGTCACGCAGAGGAGCTCTCCCACAACCGCCCCCGACCGGAGGACCGGCTCCTCGACGCGGCCGAGGGCGGTCGTCGCCACGGTGAACTCCTCGTGGGTGTCGAGGTCGCCGCCGACGTACTCGGCTCCGACCGCCCCGCAGACCTCGCTCGCCCCGCGCACGAACGCCCCGAGCTCCTCGTCGTCGAACTCGGGGGCGGCGTAGACCGCGACGGCCGCGACCGCCTCCGCGCCCATCGCGGCGACGTCCGAGAGCGAGGCGCCGACTGCACGCCAGCCGGCGGTGTAGCGCGTGGTGCCCCGGGGGAAGTCGGTCGTCTCGTGGAGCATGTCGGTGGTGAGCACGCAGCCGTCGATCACGGCGGCGTCGTCGCCCGCGTGGTGCAGTTCGTCCGAGAGCATCGCGAGCGCGGCCCGTTCGTCCATGAGCCCGGTTCGAGGGTGAGGGGCAAAAGGAGGCCGGTCGGGGGATCGACGCGGCTATGGCGCAGTCACACGAACCCGCGGTCGTGTCCGGGCCGATCGACGCCGTGACGTTCGACCTCGACGGGACGCTCTGTCGGTACGAACGGTCGCCGGGCGAACTGCTCGACCTCGCGTTCGAGGCGGTCGGGGTCGACCCGGTTTTCTCCGAGGCGGAGTATTTCGCGGCCTACGACCGGTTCGCGGCCGAGGGCATCGGAATGAACGAGCTTCGGGAGCGGTGTTTCCGGTGGCTCTGTGAGCGAGCGGACCACGATCCTACCCTCGGAACCGACCTCGCGGCGGCGTTCGCGGCCGAGCGTGACCACCGACGGGTCGTCCCGCACCCCGGTGCACGGGAGGCGATCGAGGCGGCCCGCGAGGTCGGTCCGGTCGCCCTCGTCACGAACGGACCACCGGACATGCAGCGTGAGAAGCTCGTCGGCGTGGGTTTCGACGGCGCGTTCGCTCACCACACCTTCGCGGGGTTCGAGACGCCGGCGAAGCCGGATCCCGAACCGTTCGACCGCACGCTCTGGCGGGATCGAGAGCGCCAGAGCGTGCGCTGCACGTCGGCGACTCCCCGGGGACGGATGTCGCAGGTGCGAGTGCGGCCGGGATGCGCTCGGCGCTGATCGGGAAGCGAAGCGACGGCGAGCCGACCCACCGGATCGATTCGCTGTCGGCCCTCCCGGACCTGCTCGAGCGACGACAACGACGAATTTAAACGTGTCACGGGCGAATCGCGGGCAATGACGACGCTCTACGACGTCCCGGCGGAGGCGCTCATCGAGGCCCTCGCCGAGCGACTGGACGAGAGACTCGAGGAACCGGAGTGGGCCGCCTACGCGAAGACGGGCGCGAACCGCGAACTCCCGCCCGAGGAGGAGGGCTTCTGGTCGCTTCGTGCGGCGAGCCTGCTCCGTCGAGTCGCGGTCGACGGACCGGTCGGGGTCGAACGGCTCTCGACGCACTACGGCGGCGCGAAGGACGGCTCGACGCGCTACCGGGTCGCACCGGCCCGCCACGCCGACGGCAGTTCGAACATCATCCGGACGATCCTCCAGCAGCTCCAGGAGGAAGGGCTCGTCGACAAGCACGGCTCGGAGGGCCGCGAGGTGACCGGCGAGGGCCGCGCGCTGCTCGACGAGGTCGCGGACGAGGTGCTCACCGACCTCGTCGACGAGCGTCCGGAGCTCGAACGCTACGCCTAGCGTAACCGTTTTCACGCCAGCAGAGAGAACACGAGGTATGAGCGGCAGCCCCGAGGACGACCTCGACGAACTCCGTCAGAAACGCCTCGAACAGCTCAAAGAGCAGGAGCAGGGCGCGGCGCAGGAGGAGGCACAGGAACAGGCACAGCAGCAGGCCGACGCACAGAAGCAGGCGATCCTCCGGCAGTTCCTCACCGACGGCGCGCGAAAGCGGCTGAACTCGGTGCGGATGAGCAAGCCGGAGTTCGCAGAGCAGGTCGAACAGCAGCTGGTCGCGCTCGCCCAGAGCGGCCGCGTCAACGGCAAGATCGACGAGGAAAAGATGAAGGCGCTGTTGAAGGAGCTCCAGCCGGATCGGAAACGATTCGATATCAAACGCCGTTAGATGGACTGCGGACTGCTGTACAGCGGGGGAAAGGACTCGACGCTCGCCGCGCTCGTACTCGAGCGCTTTTACGACGTCACGCTCGTCACCGCCCGGTTCGGCCTCACCGACGACTGGCGTCACGCCGCCGAGAGCGCGGGCCGCCTCGGGTTCCCGTTCGAGACGCTCGACCTCGACCCGTCGGTCGCGGAGGACGCCGTGGCGCGGATGGTCGAGGACGGCTACCCGCGCCACGGCATCCAGGAGGTCCACCGCGCCGCGCTCGACGCGCTCGCCGAGGAGGGCTTCGACGCGGTCGCCGACGGTACCCGACGTGACGACCGGGTTCCGTCGATCTCCCGGGCACAGGCCCAGAGCCTCGAGGACCGCCACGACGTCGACTACCTCGCGCCGCTGTCGGGCTTCGGTCGGCGCGCGGTCGACCGACTCGTCGAGGCGACGTTGACGGTGGAGGTCGGCCCCTCGGAGCAGATCGACCGGGCGGACTACGAGGCCGAACTCCGCGCGCTGCTCGGGGAGCGTGAGGGCGAGGGAGCGATCGCCGAGGTGTTCCCCGCGCACGACCAGACCACCGTCACCGGTCGCCGGGACCGGTAAGGACACCTTTTACCCACCCACCCGCGAACCCTCGTCCATGTACGACCGGATCAAGGGATTTCGGGACTTCTACCCCGAGGAGATGAGCGCCAACCGGCGGGTGATCGACACGATCGAGTCGGTCGCCAGCGGCTACGGCTTCCGCGAGGTCGCCACGCCGGCGCTCGAACGCACGCGGATGTACGTGGACAAATCGGGCGAGGGGATCGTCGACGAGCTCTACAGCTTCGAGGACAAAGGCGGCCGCGAGGTCGCGCTCACGCCCGAACTCACGCCGACGGTCGCGCGGATGGTCGTCGCGAAGGGTCAGGAGCGCTCGAAGCCGATCAAGTGGTACTCGACGCGGCCGTTCTGGCGCTACGAGGAGCCCCAGCAGGGCCGCTTCCGCGAGTTCTACCAGACGAACGTCGACTGCTTCGGGTCGAGCG
>SKWB01000366.1 GCA_007129135.1 Halococcaceae archaeon
GACCACCAGACGCCCTTCACCAGCGCGGTCCCTCTGTTCCGCGCCCTCGCGGTCGCCGTCGAGGAGATCACCGAGGAGGGCTTGCCCGCCAGGATCCGGCGTCACCGCCGGCAGGCCGAGGCGTTTCGCCGGGGGTTCGCTGCGGTGGGCCTCGATCCCTTCCCGGACGCGCGCGGGGTTACCGTCCGGTCGAACACCGTGACGGCGACGGCGCTCCCCGACTCGGTGAAGGGGAACCCGACCGAGTTCTTCGACGCCGTGAGCGAGAGAAACGTCTCGATCAGCGGCGGGCAGGCACACCTGGGTGGAGAGATATTCCGCGTGAGCAACATGGGTCGGCTCAGCTCCGAAGACGTCCTCAGAGGGGTGCGAACCGTCGGCGAGGCGCTCACCGATGTCGGCGTCGACGCCGACGTCGAGGCGGGAATCGCCACGGCCGACGCCGAACTCTGATCAGTCGTCTCCCGCGTCGCTTCCGTCCGTTCTGCCGGTTTCGTCCCCCTCGTCCTCCTCGATGTCGATCACGGTGTGGTCCTCGGCCGGCGAGAACGAGCGCCCGGAGGTGACCCGTCGAACCGCACGTTCGGCGGCCAGCCCGAGTTCGCGGTCGCTCACGGCCCTGACTGCCGTCTTCCCGATCAGCCCACCGACCGTGTAGCCGAGCGTCTGTTCGGCCATCCCGCCGGGCGTGACCTGACCGATCGTCCGGCGGACGACGAGCCGGCCGACGAACTGCCCGGTGATCTCGCCGACCCGCTCGAAGTCGACGGGTCTGTCGCTCTCGATGCCGAAGAGGACGGCCTCCCAGTCGATCGCCTGGAGCAGCGAGAGGGCACCCTCCGCGGTGAAGTACGCCTCCATCCCCTGCTCGATCGCGTTCTCGACGTTCCGGGGCGTTCGATCCATGGCAGTGAGGAGGTCGTCCACGCCGGAGAGGGTCGTCCCTGCCTCTGCGCGGACGGGTCAGCCCTGGCCGTACGTCATCCGAACCAGGTGCTCGGTGCCACCCTCGGGGACCTCCATCTCCAGGTCACTTCGTCGCCGCTCCGAGTTGGACCCGACGTGTTATAGGGGTCGGGTGGGAGGGATCAACATGGAGCGGTATCTCACCTACCAGGGCACGGTGACCGCCGCGGGGCTCCTCGTCGGGACGTGGGGTCTCCTCCACGTCATCTCGGGCGACCCGGGTGCCGGCGCCGTCTTGCTCCTCGTCGGCGGGTTCGGCATGGCGCTCACGGCGGTCGTGCAGGTGTGGCGATCCGACCCGGAGACGCGCTCGGTCCCCGAGGGTCGGACCTACTTCGTCACCATGGTCGGCCTCGCCGTCGTCTTCACCGCCGCGACGTATCAGGTGCTCACGCTGTTGCTGTTCTGAGCCCGCTCGCCGGACCGTTCGGTCGGACGACCCCGGAAACGGGGAGCGATCTCACTCGTAGCCCTCGGAGGCAGCGCTGCGGTCGATGATCGCCACGGCACCGAGCGTGAGCACGTTGGGGTGAAACTCGCCGAACGGGTCGTGGTAGCCGGTCGGTTCGAGGGTCGCCTCGATCACCGCCTGCTCTGCCGCCCGGACGCCCATCGTCTCGGCCACGGTCGCTCCCAACTGGTCGGGACAGGCGATCTCCAGCAGCTCCCAGGTGTGGCCCTCGTACTCCAGACAGCTCACGCGAACGCGGTCACCGGCCCCGAGCGTCCGACCGCAAGCGGTGCAGGTGGTCGTTCCCCGCGAGTCGACGCCGATCGCGAAGCTCCCGGCGACCGTGCCGGTGAACCGGCTCCGCAGCTCCCTGTCGCGGTCGACGGTCATCGGAGTCCGCTACGGTGCGGTTCGGTATCGACCTATCGCTCGGGCTGGAACGACGCCTCCATCGGGAGATCGATCCGCAGGAACAGCGGGACGGTGACGAGCGCGATCAGCGCCTCCATCGCCGCGACGACGAGGAACGCGGTGAGGTAGCCGTAGGCGCCGGCGACGGTTCCCCCCACGAGGAAGCCGGTGAGGAAGCCGAGGCTCCCCGCGGCGTTGAAGCCGGCCATCGCGACCCCCCGTTCGCCGTCGTCGGCGAGGTCGGTGACGAGCGCCATCGTCGCGGGGGCGATGAACGCGCCGAGGACGCCCACGAGAACCATCCCCGCCCCGGCCAGCACGAGCGAGGGGGCGAGGCCGACGAACGCGATGGCGCCGCCGTAGCAGACCGATCCGAGGACGATCGGGATCGTCCGACCGATCCGGTCCGAGAGCATCCCCATCGGGAACTGCAACAGCGCGAACGGGACGAAGAAGAGCGCGAGGACGATCCCCGTCTCGGACGGGCTCAGGCCGAAGACCTCCCGGAAGTAGAAGACGCCCGTCAGCGAGAAGAAGCCGGCCGTCAGCCGATCGACGAAGCCGAACGTGTAGGGGAGGGTGAGCGTGGGGGTGTGCGAGAGCCCGGCGAGGACGTCCCGAACGCCCCTTCGCGTCGACTCGGGCGCGCGATCGGTGACGAGCGCGAGCAGCGGGACGACCGCGAGCAGGAGGACGCCGGCGACGAGCAGCGGTGCGAGGGGGGTGAGCGAGGCGAGTTGACCGCCGAACGGCGCGCCGCTGGCGGTCCCGAAGCCGATCGCGAGCCCAGCGGCGCCCATGTTCGCCCCGCGGCCGCCGGGGAGGTCCATCAGCATCGTGACCGAGAGCGAGAACGCGGCGATCGTGAACGCGCCCTGGACGAAGCGGACGGCGAGCACGGCGGTAAAGCCCATGTCGACGCCGAGACTCGGTGCCACCGCGAGCAGCAGGTAGCCCGTCGCTCCGCCGAGCGCACCGACCGCGATGAACGGTGTCCGTCGACCCACGCGATCGGAGAGCGCCCCCCAGAGCCCGGCGAAGAGGACGAAGCCGGCGAACTCGCTCACGAGAAACCACATGCTCGGGTCGAGGTCGGTGCTCGCCCCGAGCGCGTCGACGATCTCCGCGATCCCCGGATAGAGCAGCACCTGCGCGAGCAGAACGGCGAAGATCACGCTCGCGAGGACGGCACGATCACGACCGATCCGCGTCACGGAGACCACGTTTCCAGTACTCCCCGAACGGGGATAATTCGTCCGTTCGACCCCGCAACCCGACGACTACTCGATCGGGACGATCCGCACGCCGGCGCGTGTCTCCACCTCGCCACCCTCGGTGACGACGACCGGAACGACGCCGTCGACTGCGGCAGCCGCGGCCCGACCGACCGCCTCGTCGACGTCGCTCTCGGTGACCACGACGGCCAGCCCAACCGGCCAGGCGGCGACGCGGAACCCGACGTCCTCGCCCTCCGTCACCGCCTCCTCACCGAACGCCGATTCGAGGCGCGCCCGGACACGGTCGACGAACTCCCCCGGCTCGTCCTCGTCCCCGTCGCCGTCATCGTCCCCGTTCCCACCTTCGCCCTCAGCCGGGGTCAGTTCGCCGTGGACCGCCTCTACGGTCCGCATGGGGACGCCGAGCGTCGTCTCGTCGCTCCCGGCGAACAGCAGGCTCGCCGCGCGGAACTCCTCGCCCTCCAGCACACCGATGAGACTGCCGGAGTCCCCGCCTGCGCTCATCGGTCCGTAGATGTCGAGACCGACGAACTTCGCCGGGCGATCGAAGAAGCCGCCGACCTCGATCCGGCCGTCGACGCCCCGGAGGTCGCCCGTCGTCACGTCGGTCGTCCGCCCGCCTTTGGTGAACTCCTCGTCCTCGTCGATGTCGGCCTCGGTCCAGCCGACGAGCCTCCCCACGCCGAGTATCTCGTCGTCGATATCGCTCGGGTCGACCGCGACGAGCGCGCTGTCGCTCTCGTTCTCCTCGTCCTCTCGCACCTCGCTCCACTCGACGAGTTCGCCGACCGCGTCCCCCTCGTCCCCGCCGTCGGCGACGCCGGGCTGGAGGAAGGCGTCGCCCTCCTCGGCGACATCGACCGGGGCGGCGACGTGTGCGTTGGTGAGTACGACCGTCTCCCCGGTCTCGGTCTCCAGTACCGTCGAGCCCATCGTTCCGGTCGTGATCTCGGGGTGACCGCCGGAGACGCCACCGGGTGCGGGCCTGAGTCGCTCCTGTCTGTCCTCCTCCTGGAGCACCGACTGTATCCTCACGTCGCCCACCTGCTGGACGTCCGTCCGGACGGTGACGCCGTCGAACTCGACCGTCTCCGGGATTCTGTGTTCGGGCTCGAGCTGCGCGTCGGCCACCTTCTCCTTCACGAGCACGACGAGACAGGTCTCGTCGGTCTTACAGCCCTGCTCGCGGCGCTTTCCGATACAGGTGCCGATCACGTGCGGGAGCGCCTCGAGGCGCTCTCTCGTCTCGCGCGGAACGTCCATGCGGTGAGGAGGGTGGGGAGGCCCTTAACTCACCAGCGCGAGGTGTAAGTGTAATAGGCAGGAGCCTGAACGTTCCGCCGATGGACGACGTACCACGCGAGACGCTCGCCCGGCTGAGCGCGGAGGGCCGGAGCACGCTCGACGGGCAGATCGCAACGCTCGACGCGATCGACTCGAAGGCACACTCGATCCTGCAGGTGAACGTCGCGCTCGCGACGCTCGTCTTCACCGCGCTCGCGATCCCCGCGGGGTTCGACCGGGAGGCAGCCGCCGCGTTCGCCAACCCCTACTCGATCGCCGGTTTCCTCGCGCTCGTGCTGTCGGCCGCGCTCGCCGGCCTCCTCTACACCGCCACGAGCCGGTACGGCGGGCTCGGACCCGATGCGCTCGACAGCGCGGTCGAAGACGGGCTCTCCGAATCGGAGTTCGACGCCAGACTCGTCGCCAGCTACGCGACCTGGCTCCGCGCGAACCGCCGGACGAACGCGCGAAAAGCCCCGCTGGTGACGCTCTCGGTACTCCTGCTCGTGGCCGCCGTCGCCGGCCTCGGGCTCGGCGCGGTCGACGCGCTCTGGACGGTCCCTCTCTCCCTCCTCCTCGTGACGCTCCTCGGCCTCCTCGCCCTCGCTGCGATCTCCGGGCTCCCGCGACAGCTCTCGCGCTGGTGGCGCGTCCGCGCCGGCGGCTCGGTCGCCGACGGTCCCGAGACCGCAGTGCTCGAGGCCGAGCCGTTCGCGGGCCTCCAGACCGGGGTCGACGCGGACGCGGAGTGAGTCGGCGAAAACTGCCGTTATTGCTGGTTATATCTTCACCCAGCTATATGCACGACATACATGAGCGACTGGGGACCGTCCACGCGGAGTGTCCACGAGGGGAGCGAGGCCGACCCCACGACGGGCGCTCGCGCGCCCCCGATCTACCAGACCACCTCCTACCGGTTCGAGAGCGCCGAGCGGGCGGCCGACCGCTACGCGCTGCGCGACCCCGGCGACGTCTACTCCCGGCTGGGTAACCCGACCGTGAGAGCGCTCGAACGCCGCCTCGCCTCGCTCGAGGGCGGGACCGACGCGGTCGTCACCGCCTCGGGGATGGCCGCCTTCGACGCCGCGTGTCTCGTGCTCTGCGAGTCGGGATCGACCGTCGTCACCTCCGCCGCGATCTACGGCGGGACGACCGCCTACCTGAACCACGTCGCCGCCAAGCGGGGGATCGAACCCCGGTTCGTCGACGCGCTCGACTACGAGGGATACGAGGAAGCGATCGACGACGACACCGCGTTCGTCCACTGCGAGACGATCGGCAACCCGGCGCTCGTCACGCCCGACCTCGAGCGGATCGCGGCGATCGCACATAGCCACGACACGCCGCTGTTCGTGGACAACACGTTCGCGACGCCGCACCTCTGTCGACCGCTCGAACACGGCGCGGACCTCGTCTGGGAGTCGACGACCAAGTGGCTCCACGGCTCGGGAACGACGGTCGGGGGCGTGCTGGTCGACGGGGGGAGCTTCGACTGGGAATCGGGAACCTACCCCGAGCTCGCGGGGGAGAACCCCGCCTACCCGGATACGGACTTCAGCAGGGACTTCCCCGACGCGCCGGTCGCCGCCGCCGCCCGGTTCCGGTCGCTGCGCGCGCTCGGGGCGTGCCAGTCGCCGTTCGACGCCTGGGTCACGGCACAGGGGATCGAGTCGTTCCCGCTCCGGATGGAGCGCCACTGCGAGAACGCCCGGATCGTCGCGGGCTACCTGGACGACCATCCGGACGTGGCGTGGGTCACGTATCCGGGGCTCGAAGGGCACCCGACCCACGGGAACGCGAGCAGATATCTCGCGGACTTCGGCGGGATGATCGCCTTCGGGCTCGGAGACGGCTACGACGCCGGTCGTCGGTTCTGCGAGTCGGTCGAACTCGCGAGCTTCCTCGCGAACATCGGCGACGCGAAGACGCTCGTCATCCACCCGGCCAGTACGACCCACGCACAGCTCTCCGAGGCCGAACAGCGTGCCAGCGGCGTCACACCCGACATGATCCGGCTCTCGGTCGGGATCGAGGACCCCGAGGACCTGCTGGCGGATCTGGAGCAGGCGATCGACCGGGCGACGGAGGGGCCATGACCGCCCACGAGGCCGAGACGGTGAGCCTCGGCGAGTTCACCTTCGCGTGCGGCGAGTCGCTCTCGGACCTGGAGGTCGCCTACGAGGCCTACGGCGAGTTCGACGGGGAGAACGCCGTTCTGGTCTGTCACGCGCTCACCGGCAGCCAGCAGGTCGCCGCGCGGAGCCCACGCGACCAGGCGACCGGCTGGTGGTCGGACGTGGTCGGGCCGGGGAAGGCGATCGATACCAGTACGTATTACGTCGTCTGTGCGAACGTCCCCGGCTCCTGTTACGGCTCCTCGGGGCCGGCGAGCGAGGATCCCGAGACGGGCGAACCGCTCGGCACCGAGTTCCCGCCGGTGACCGTCGGTGACTGGACGCGCGCACAGCGCCGGCTGCTCGACGACCTCGGCGTCGGGCGGCTCCACGCGGTCGTCGGGGGGAGCGTTGGCGGGATGAACGTCCTCGAGTGGGGGAAGCGGTACCCGGACGACGTCCGCCGGCTGATCCCGGTGGCGACCGCCGCGCGCCTCGACGCACAGTGTCTCGGATTGAACGCCGTCGCCCGCCGAGCGATCACGACGGATCCGAACTGGAACGGCGGCGAGTACTACGGCGGCGAGGCTCCCGAGAACGGCCTCGCGCTCGCCCGCCAGCTCGGCCACGTCATGTACCTCTCGAAGGCGTCGATGGAGGCGAAGTTCGGCCGGCGATCCGCGGGTCGCGACGCGCTGCGAGACGCCTTCCCCGCGGACTCGGCGGCGAACTTCTTCCCGTATCGCGACGTCGAGTCGTACCTCGACTACCAGTCGACGAAGTTCGTCGACCGTTTCGACGCGAACTCGTATCTCTACCTCACACGCGCGATGGACAACTACGACCTCGCCGCCGGCTACGAGGGCGACGCAGACGCGCTCGCGGCGTTCACCGGCGAGACGCTC
>SKWB01000337.1 GCA_007129135.1 Halococcaceae archaeon
AGATGACGGGCACGCTCACCGACGACTCCCCCTACCTCGACGAGGACGAGGCCGTCGGGGTCGAGTTCACCTGCGACCGTTGTGGCGACAACGCGACGCTCTCGGTGAACTCCTTTCTGCTCTTCGAGCCCGCCGTCGTCGCCTTCCACTACGACCACGGGATCGACGTCGACGAGGTCGACACCTGGAACGTCTCGTTCACCGACGAGGACGTCGAGGTGCTCTCGGAGGAGCCGTGGCGCGTCCGCTCCGTGCTCGAGGTCGACGGCGACTCGCTCTCGCTCGTCGTGAGCGAGGAGCTCTCGGTGACCGTCGAGAACTGACGGGGCTGGCCGGTTCCACGGCTCCTCTCTGACGGACCGCTCTCCGTTCGTGTCCTTGGGACCGGTAGCCGCCTCTCGATCCGACCGATACACAGCTAAACAGCTCGTATCAGCGGCGGAGTTGCCGGACTATCACCCAGAGGGCGACGACGAACGCCGCGATACCGGCGAGCATGAGGAGGAAACCGATCTCGGGAAGGCCGGCGAAGACGGCGCTGGTCCCGACCGCGACCGCGAGGATTCCCCCCACGACGAGGCCGACGAACAGCCGCACGCTCACGCCCTCGCCTGGTTCCTCCGGCCGGTCGTCCATGGTTCGAGTAGCGGGTTCGCAAGCTTAGGGCTGTGGATCGACAACGAAACGCTCAATCGCCGTGCCCGAGAGGACCCCCTATGACCGATCGCAGCGCGCGGACACGCCGGGGTCTCCTCCGGGGCGTCGGCACGCTCGCCCTCGTCGGCCTCGCGGGCTGTTCCGAGGACGACGAGGAGCCACCGGCGGACGACACCGACGCGGACGGGGTCGAGGACGATGACGGGGACGAGGCCGAGGATGACTCCGGGGACGGTGACGAGGATACCACCGAGTCGTGGCCGATGTTCCGCTTCGACGCGGCGAACACCGGCGTCGGGGACGGCTCCGGACCGACCGGCGACGGCTCCGAACTGTGGACCGTCGAGACGGGCGGCTCCGTCTACGGCTCGCCGACGGTCGTCGACGGCGTGGTGCTCGTCGGGAGCTACGACGACAGCCTCTACGCGGTCGACGCCGCGGAGGGCGAGGTGCTCTGGGAGCTCGATCTCGGCGACGACGTCTTCTCCTCCCCGGCGGTGCTCGACGGCTTCGCCTACGTCGGCAGCTTCGACGAGAGCCTCTACGTGGTCGACGTCGAGACGGGCGAGATCGAGAACCAGCGCTCGCTCGACGCCGAAGTGGGCGCGTCGCCGACCATCTCGGAGGGGACGATCTATCTGGGGACCGACGTGGGCGAGGTCCTCGCGCTCGGAGCGACCGAGTGGACCGCCGAGACCGAGGGGCCGGTCGTCGCCACCCCCGCCGTGGCCGAGGGTCGCGTCTTCGTCGGGAGCTTCGACGGCGTCCTCTCGGCGCACGACGCCGACGACGGCGAGACGCTCTGGGAGTTCGAGGAGGGCTCGACGTTCGAGGCGACGCCGGCGGTCTCGGACGGCCTCGTCTACGCGGGGACGCGCGATGGGACCTTCTACGCGCTCGATACGGAGGACGGCGGGATGGCCTGGGGTGTCGAGGGGGGCGACTGGACCGCCTCCGGCCCGGCGGTGTTCGACGGAACGGTCTACGTCGGTAACGACAACGGCGCGCTCGCGGCGTTCGACGCCGCGGACGGCTCCCAGGTCTGGACCGTCGACACCGGCGGGCGGGTCTGGTCGTCGCCGACGGTCGCCGACGGCGTCGTCTACGCGGCCAACCGCGACGGATCGGTCTTCGGTCTCGACGCCGAGAGCGGGGACGAGGTCTACAGCGCCGAGATCGGCGAAGTGGCGTTCTCGTCCCCGACGCCGGTCGGCAGCCGGCTCTACGTGGGGACCGCCGACGGCTCGATCCACGCCCTCGAGTGATACCGACCCCTCGCTGCGGAACCCTTTTGCGCCGCCTCTCCCTACCCAGTTCAACTATGAGCATGGGCTCGGACATGTATCGCGAGCAGATCCTCGACCACTACAAGAACCCCCGTAACTACGGCGAGCTCGAGGAGCACACCTTCTCACACCTCGGCGAGAACCCGATGTGCGGCGACGAGATCGAGGTGTTCGTCCGGCTGGACGACGAGGACCGGATCGAGTACGCCTCGTTCCAGGGCGACGGCTGTGCGATCAGCCAGGCGAGCGCGAGCATGCTCACCTCCCACATCCGTGGGATGAGCATGGAGGAGCTCCAGGAGCTCGGCACCGACGACGTGCTCGACCTGCTGGGCATCGAGGTGACGCCGATGCGGGTGAAGTGTGCGGTGCTCGCCGAGAAGGTCGCCCAGGACGGCGCGGAGATCTACGAGGGCGAACGCGAGGTGGAGAAGACGACCACGGAGTAGATGTCCGACCGCCAGGCGGTCGCCACCCTCCACTCCCACCTCGAAGCGACGGCGGAGCTCCCGTTGAGAGCGGAGGCCAACCGCTGGATCGGCGAGGCACAGGCGGTCGCCGCCGACCTGGTCGACGCGCCGGAGGAGGTCGTCGAACGGCGGGTCGGACACGTCGCCGAACTGCTCTCTCACGTCGAGGAGACCGGCCATCCGGCAGCCGACGAGCACGTCGCCGAAGCCAGGACGCTCGCCGAGCGGCTCTCCGGTTGCGACCCGTCCGACTGACCCGGCCTCACCCGCCGTTCTCGACGCGGTGTTCGCTGATCAGCCGGTCGACCATCGCCGTGTTCTGCTCGCGCCGGCGTTCGGCCGCCCGCTCGTGCCAGTCGTCGATCACCGCCTCGACGTCGCGTTCGCGGGCGACCGCGAGTTCGTCGACCTCCTGGATCCGTACCTCGCTCGCCGGCCCGACGGGGATCGACCGCTCGAACAGCACGTCCTCCGCGGCGTCGGAGAGCCCGCCGTGTTTCAGCACGACCCGGGGCTCGGTCTCCGCGAGGCGTTCGGCGGTCTTCCGCCCGGCACCGCTCGCGTCGCGCAGGAAGACGACGTCGCCCTCGATCAGGCCGTACTCCTCGTCGGTTCGCTCGATCGCCGCCAGCGTGAACTTCTCGACCGGTTTGACCGAGACGAGCCCCTGGCGTTTCTCGCTCACGTCCGCGAAGTTCGAGTGATCGAGCTTCCAGAGCTCTTTCAGTCGCTCTAACTTCTCCGCGAGGGCGTCGCGTTCCTCGCGGGCCTCCTCGCGCTCTCCTCGCAGGCGGTCGGCCTCGCGCTCGAGGCGACGGACCTCGCGGCGCTCTCTCGCCCGTCGTCGCTCGTCGCTCCGGGCGGCCTCCAGGTCGCCCTCCAGCGCCTCGATCACCTCGTCGCGTTCGTCGATCGTCCCCCGGAGCTCCTCGGCGTGCGAGCGGAGCCGTTCGACCCGCCGTTCGAGGTCGCGGATCCGCCGCTCCTCCTCGCTGAGCTCCCGCGGGGTGTGTTCGGACCTCTCCTCCTCCTCGGGCTCCTCGTCCGAGAGGGACGCCAGCACGGCCTCGACCGACTCGCCGTCGCCGACGACGCGCGCGATCACCTCCTCGCGATCGATCCTGGCGGGGACCTTCCGCGCGATGCGGGCGAACTGGTCGGCGCGGTCGTCGTGGGCGAACAGCGCCGCCGCCAGCGCGTCGCGTTCGTGGTCGTTGTCGTAGCTCTCCTCGCGGGTTCGGTGGAGCTTCCGGTCGACCGCGAGGTCGCGCTCGGGCGTCCAGCCCGCGGCGTCGAAGCTCCGACGGAACGACTCGACCGTCCCCGGCATCGGCGTCACGTCCGCCGCGATCAGGAACGGCCGGCCCCGCTGGATCAGCCACTCGATCACCTCCGCGGTGTCCGCCGTGCGCGTGCTCCAGACGTCGAGCACCTCCCCGTCGATGCCGACGACCGCCACCGCGGTGGTCGTCCCCGGATCGATCCCGACGATCACGTAGTCGCGGCGTTTGGCAAGCGGGTGGAACTCGATGCCGTCGGTGCGCTCGCGCTCGATCTCGACCCGGATGTCGCCCACGCGTGTCGCCGAGACCGGGATCTCGTCGGGGGTCGCCTCGACGGTGAAGACGGCGTTCGCGTAGCCGCCGTACTTCTCGGTCACGTCCATCTCGTACTCGAGGCTCGCGTCGTCGAGTTTCGACTCGATCTCGCGCGCTCTCCGCCTGACAGCACCGTGGATCCGGCGGGTGAAGCGGTCGGCACTCCACCCACCCTTCCCGGTCGACCGCCCCCGCGAGACCTTCACCCGGGTCGTGTTCGTGAAGGCCGTCACCTCCGAGCCGACGTTGCTCGCGGCCAGGCGGGCGGCCGCCTCCGCCTCCTTCATCGGCTCCTTCCCGTAGGGGATGCCGTGACGGGAGGCCACTCGCGACAGCGGCTCCGGGCGCTCGGCACCCGTCACCTGGACGAGCGTCGTGGTATCGGGCAACTCGCGGAGAAACCCGACGAGGGCGTCCTTGTCGGCGGCGAGTTCGTAGACGTTGTCGGTCGCGACGATCGCCGGCTCCTCGCGCTCGATCAGCCGTCTGAGCTTCCGGTAGGAGACGACGTCTCGATCCGTGTTCTCACCGTCGAAGGCGACGACGGCGTAGGAGGGCGCGTCGCCGCGGATGTTCCCGCTGTGGACGTCCACGCCGAAGATCACCCTGTCGAGGGCTCGCAGCGTGCTCACGGCTCCACTAGTGGCCCTCGGAACAAATACCCCACGGCAGGCACTCTCACTCGGGGTAGGGGACGTCGATCCGCTGGCCGTCCTCGGCGACGAACGCCCCCTCGAACACGTTACCCGCCTCGGTCGCGAGCATGGAGACGTCGCCCGCATACCTGGAGGAGACGTGCGTGAGCGCGAGCCGTTTCGCTCCCGCGCGTCTCGCCACCTCGGCGGCCTCCCGCGCGGTGGAGTGACCCGTCTCGCGCGCCCTCGTCGCCGCCTCCTCCACGAACGTCGCGTCGTGGATCAGCAGGTCGGCCCCGTGGGCGGCCTCGACCACCGACCCGGCCGGTCGGGTGTCGCCTGTGTAGACCAGCCGCCGTCCCGCCCTCGGCGGCCCGACGACCTCCTCGGCGCTGACCACCGTCCCGTCCTCCAGTTCGACCGCCTCGCCGTCGTGCAACCGCGAGAAGAGCGGTCCCTCCGGGACGCCCAGTTCCTCCGCGCGCTCGCGGTCGAACCGCCCCTTCCGGTCGTCCTCGACCAGCGCGTAGCCCACCGAACGCGTCCGGTGGTCGGTCTCGAACGTCCGGACCTCGTAGCCGTCGCCCTCGAACGCCACCTCCCCGGCACGGACCTCGCGGACGTCGACCTGGAACGAGGGGCCTGCGTCGATCGCGGTCAGGAGCTTCCGCACCTCGTTCCCGGTACCGACAGGGGTCGTCACCGACAGCGGCGCCGTGCGCTCGTTGAACGCCATCGTCTGGAGCAGCCCCGGCAGCCCCAGGACGTGGTCACCGTGGATATGCGTGAGGAAGACCGCCGAGAGCGAGAAGCCGGTCGAAAAGCGCATCATCTGTCGCTGGGTCCCCTCACCCGCGTCGAAGAGGAACTCCTCGCCCTCGCGGTTGACGTGGAGCGCACTCGGGTTCCGCCCGGCGGTCGGCACCGCCCCACTCGTCCCGAGAAACGTCACACGGAGGGTCATCGGAAGGGAATGGGCGGGGGTGACGTAAACGGGCTTCGCTTGAGAGCGGCCTCAGCCGCCCGCCTCCCACTTCCCGGCTTTCACCTCGTGGGAGACCGAGGCGACGTAGCCGAGGACGAGGAAGCTGACGACCGCCCCGAGGATCGCGCCCGCTACCAGATCGACGAACCCGCCGACCGCGTAGAAGACCATCGCCACCAGGTACGCCCAGGGTCGAAGCAGCAACAGCCCCCAGAGGACGGCGAGTTGGACGACCGAGGACACGACGAGGATCACGCCGACGACCGCCGGACCCTCGGCGAGATAGAGCGGGGCCGCCAGCAACGAGAGGACGGCCCCGATCAGTCCCAGCCCGCAGATGATCCAGATCCCGGTCGGGGGGTCCGGATACTCGGGCTCAGGTGTAGGCCCCTGGCTCTTCTCCATGCACAGAGACAGGTATTTCCGATGATACGAGTTGCGGCCAGCCGGCGACCCCGACCGCGGCCGGGTCGAAGAGGGAGTCCGGTGTCGGATCAGTTCTCGCCGACCACCGCTTTCGACTTCGCGGGCTGGTCGATCTCGTCGAGGCCGTCGGCGACCGTTCGCGTCGATCCGTCGCGGTGGGGGTAGACCGCGGCCAGCCGCTCGCCCTCGTACACCGCGAGGCAGACCATCGGGAGACGGATCACGTCGTGCGTCTCCTCGGAGACGAGCGAGCAGACCTGACCCCGCGAGAACGCCGGCTCGAGCGAACGGTCCTGGCGGTCGGCCCACCGTTCGAAGCGCTCGACCGTCTCACAGAGGCGTCTCCCGGCCGGGTAGGTCGGGTCACACGAGATCGCGTCACCCCAGAGTTCGACCTCGTACGCGTCGAGCGTGCCCGCCTCCACGAGCCGATCGAGCCGCGAGAGGTGCTCTCTCGTCTCGTCGACCACCGACGGCGCGAGCGACCGAAGGTAGACGACGGCGTGCGTCCGCGACCGTTCCGTACCGTGCGTTGCGATCATGTGAGCCTGTTCGAGGCTGTATGATTAATAATGATAAAAACCGATCGGTTCTGGCAAATCCCTCACGGGACGCGTCACGAGGACGAGGCGGGCCCCGAGGGCTTCCTCCGGCCGCCGTGGGCCTCGCTCTCCGGACGGCAGCCGGTGCAGAGCTCGAACGGACTCGGAGCGGCGTCGCAGATAGAAGTGAACGTTGCCGGTTATCGCTCGTCGATCGGGACGAACTCCCGGCCCCGCTCGCCGACGTAGCGCGAGCGGGGCCGCATGATGCGGTTGTCGGCGTACTGCTCGGCGACGTGGGCGATCCAGCCGCCGACGCGGGAGACGGCGAAGATCGGGGTGTAGAGGTCGATCGGGATGCCCATCTGGTAGTAGGTCGTCGCGGAGTAGAAGTCGACGTTCGGCGCGATGCCCTTCTCCTCGGTCATGAACTCCTCGACGGCGATGCTGTAGTCGTACCACTTCATCTCGCCGGCGGCCTCCGCGAGGTCCTCGGACATCTCGCCGAGGATGTACGCTCGAGGGTCTTTCACGTTGTAGACGCGGTGGCCGAAACCGGGGATGCGCCGGCCCTCGTCGAGGGCGTTCTTCGCCCACCCCGTCGGATCGCGGTCGCTCTCGTCGACCTCCTGGAGCATCTCCATCACGTCCTGGTTCGCCCCGCCGTGGAGCGGCCCGGCGAGCGTGCCGATCGCCGACGTCGTCGCGGCGTGGACGTCCGAGAGCGTGCTCGCGGTGACCATCGCCGAGAACG